>JAZMZI010000142.1:0-8325 GCA_045585895.1 Eubacteriales bacterium | reverse complement strand
TCTGGAACATCATCATTTCACAGTTATGCTTATCGTGAATGATGCCTTGGGGCAGAGCCTCCTTGGTAGACCAGCTACCCACGTTGCAGAAGCTTATCTTCTTCTGGTTCTGTGGAGAATCAAGGAAGAAGCCGAGATCGGCAAAGGATTGCTTGATAGGCTGACACTCGGCGTGGTGGCTTTGTGTAAAGCGGATAAAATCTATTTTGTCGGTGGTCATATAGCTTCCGATGCCGTGAAGCACAAAGGAAGATACCTCCTCGAGCACCAAGGGATTGCTTGAAATATTTTCAACCGAGGTCTTGATCCTGACGGCATCGCAATCGCCGTAATTCGTGAATACGGTAGTAACGCGCACAAGCTCGCTTTCCTGAACCACGGACAATATGCCGTCCTTTTCTTCATGAGAAACATACTTCAGCTTCTCGCCCTCGGAGGAGTTGATCATTTTAACGCCCATGTGGGAGATCTTGTTCTCACCCGCGATCTGAACCTCGGCAAAGGGACGGGAAATACCCTTGGCGAAATTGCCGACTTGAGTTATATAAATTCTGTCGCCGACGATCTCAAATCCAATATTCGCAAAGTTGAAGCTCATAAATAAGTCCTCCCGAATAAAATTTGCGCGGAACATAACCTTCCAATTATATAATACAATAAAAATGGAATATTGTCAATAAAAACGGCATCATTTTAGTGATTTTGTCAATTAAAAAGTGCTTTTGGGTATTGCAATAATTATTACTATATGATAAAATAGTTTTATACGGATAAAAAATTCCTTAAAGGAGCTTTTATGAAAAAACTGAATTTTAATAAGGATTGGAATTTTACATTTGAGAATGATCTCGGATCCTTTAACGAATTTGGCTTTCGTAAGTACGAAAGTGCTATCGGAGCTGCAAACAGGTATTATAAGCACAGCAACTGGCAGAAGATAGACCTGCCTCACGATTGGACGGTTTCGCTTCAGAAAACCCTTGATGCCAACTCGTTTCAGGGCGGATTTCCCAATACTCACGCCGACCGTTTCCGCGCCGAGGGTAATACAAATGCCGAGAAGATATATAATATCGGCTGGTACAGAAAGGAATTTACCCTTGACTCTGAGTTGAGAGGAAAGAGACTTTTCATTGAGTTCGAGGGTATCTTCCGCGACGCAATTATTTGGGTTAACGGAAGCTATATGACGAGGCATACCAGCGGCTATAACTCTTTGATCTTTGAGATAACCGACCATGTCAGGATCGGCGAGGAAAATTCTGTCGCCGTCAGAGTCGATAGCGATCAGTGCGAAGGCTGGTGGTACGAGGGCGCGGGAATCTACCGAAACGTCAATATTTACGTCACCGAGCCTGTGTATTTTAAGTTCAATAAGACTTTTGCACGCACCGATATGTACGGAAACGTCAATGCCGATGCGATTTTGGTCAATGATACCGCCGAGAGCGTTAATAAAACCGTTATTGCCGAGGTGATCGATGCCGACGGGAACACCGTGGCAAAGGCAGTGACCGAGGTTGAAGCAGAGCCTTACGGTGAAAGCATCTTTAACGTAAAAATGCAGGTCGTATCTCCTAAGCTCTGGAGCGTTGACGAGCCCGATCTTTATACCTTCCGCTTGACGGTTGAGGGTGAATGCCAAGAGACCACCGTGGGATTCAGAAGCTTTGAATTTGATCCCGACAAGGGATTTTTCCTCAATGGAAAGCATCTGAAGCTTCGCGGCGCTTGCGTTCATCAGGATTTCGGCGGCGTGGGTGTTGCGCTTACCGATAACCTGCAGAGATACAAGATACAGAGACTTAAGGAAATGGGCGTAAACGCATACCGTTGCTCTCATAACGCGCCCGCCCCCGCACTTCTTAAGGCTTGCGACGAGCTCGGTATGCTGGTTATGGACGAGAGCAGAATGTTCGGCAGTTCCCCCGAGGCTATAGAGCAGATGACGAATATAGTTGAACGCGACAGAAATCACGCCTGCGTGTTTATCTGGTCTGTCGGTAACGAGGAATTTGACGTTCAAGACCTTGATTGGGGCAGACTTCTGGCTGAAAAGGCGGTTCGTCTCGTGAAAAAGCTTGACGATACCCGTCTTACCGTGTATAGCGGCAACAACGGAGCAAACTTCGTGGGTGCAAACAGCGCAACCGACGTGCGAGGTATTAACTACATACATAACGGTCAGTCCACATGGGTAGAGGACTATCACAAAGCGCACCCCACTCAGCCTATTATGGGAAGTGAGGAGAGCAGCTTTGTACTCTCTCGCGGCGGAATGATAAACGATCTTGCATCAGGTATTATTGACGCTACGGGTAATGCCACTATGCCTTGGGGATCGTCCTTAAAGGGTTGGACGAAGTTCTTTGAGGATAGAGATTTTCTCCTTGGCGGTTTTATGTGGACGGGCTTTGACTACCGCGGCGAGCCTAATCCCTTTTATCAGAGAAATACGGTGTCCTCCTTCGGTGTTCTTGACCTCTGCGGTATGGAAAAGCCTCCGTTCTACTACCATAAGGCTTGGTGGACAGACGAGACCGTACTGAAAATCCTTCCCGGTTGGACTCACGACAAGGAAGGCGAGGTTGTCACCGTTTGCGTATATACTAACTGTGAAGAGATCAAGCTGACGCTCAACGGCAGAGTAATTGCAGAGCAGAAGGTTGAAAGGTTTGACGCTCCCGTGTTTGAGATACCCTTTGAGGCGGGCGAGCTTGCCGTTGAAGGCGTTAAGGACGGTAAGACTTACTACGATAAAGCTGTTACCGCAGGAAAGACAGAGAGCGTTTCGGTTACCGAAATACTCCCCGCGGAAAAGAATGGAGATGTTGCCATTTATGAGATCTCGGGCTTTGATGGAGAGGGAAGATATAATCCTCAGGCTTATGAGAGAGTTGCTCTCGGAATCGAGGGCGGTAAGATAATCGGTGTAGGAAACGGCGACCCTGCCGATCTTGATCCCGAGCAGCTTAACGCTCATGATGAAAGCTTCCGTATTACCGCCTTCGAAAACGAGGGCAGAGCCGTGCCCGTACCTGATAAATGCGGAAACGTAAGATCCAAGCGATACGACTGGTTGCTTCCCAAGTCAAGAGAAGAAAGCTTTGAGGACGATTACAGAATCGTGGCGATGTATGCCTATAGTAAGGAAACTCCCGCGACTCACGAGTTCAAGACCACCGTCAGAGGCGCGGAGGGATATGAATATATTGAATTTGAGCGTCTCGGCGGTAAGACCGAGGTCTATCTGAACGGTGAAAAATTAGGTGATAACTTTACCTACCGTATGCCCAGAAGCTCGTCGGATAATACCAATCGTCCCTATCGCTTCTATTGCAGTTTTGCGGAAGGCAGAAACGAATTGCGTGTGGTTTCTACCACTACCGAGGCAGATTATGCCCCCTTCTCGGGTTACGTTAAGGTCGGTAAGACGGTAGAGCCTAAAGATTGGAGTGTCAAGCTTCATTACGGCAAGGCGAGAGTTTTTGTCAAAGCCGATGTGGGTGCCGAGGTTAAAATCAATGCCGAGCTTGTAAAATAAAATGAAATTGCTGAACCGAAAGATTTAAAACCTTCGGTTCAGCAATTTTCAAATTTTGATTTATCGGTTAGTTGAACGTTGTCTTTTTGAAAGTTTTTACGTCGCTTTTTTCAAAAAGCGACCGCCGATCCAACGCGCGGAGCGTTGGTCGCCGCGCGCACGCGGCGAAATCTCCTTTTGGCGCTTTCTTTTTTGCTAAGCTTTTTTCTTTGCGCTTCTTCTGCCAAAGAAAAAAGCGGACAAACGATTTAGATTTGCTTTATGTAGAAAGGAAATTTCACTTTCTACATATAAACATTTTAAAGCGTTTTCCGCTTTTCTTTTGACACCGGAAGCGCAAAAGAAAAGCTAACAAAAGAAAACGCGTATAGGGGAGTTTCGCGCTTGCGAGCGCGACCGCCGATCGCGGCGGCTCCGACAAGCCTTTGAAAAGGCTTGAGCGAAACTTTCAAAAAGACACCGCCGTGGAGACCGCTAAACCCCAATTTATCAACACAAAAATCATCCGAGTCAAAAATTCGACTCGGATGATTTTATATTAATCCTTTTTCAAGGATTTTTTCGTTCCGTCGGGGTACTGGATAACGGTATTATCAAGCTGCTGACGGAAATTTTTGCGAAACTCGGCGATATACTCGGCGCGGAGTCTGTCGCGATCAGCGAGCTCCTCGGCGGTGAGTGTTTCGCCCGCTTTTATGCGTCTTGCGTATTCGTTGAGCTTTTTAGTTCTTTCAGTAATTACTTCTGACATAATTAACCTCTGATATTAAGACCCAGCTTGAAGGAAAGGTCTTTGATGATCTTGTTAGAAACCTTGTCAGCCTCTTCAACGGTAAGAGTTCTGTCGGGAGCACGGAGAATTACGCGGAATGCAACGCTCTTCTTGCCCTCGCCGATCTTTTCGCCGCGGAATATGTCAAAGAGCTTAACGTCTTCGCAAAGCTTGCCTGCTGCCTTTTCCATAACCTCCTCGATAGCGCCGACCTCAAGAGCCTCGTCGCAGATGAAGGAGAAGTCACGGGAAACTGCGGGGAACTTGGGCAGAGGCTTGTAGTCGATAGTCATATCGGACGCGTCGAAAATAGCGTCGAAGGAAAGCTCTGCCGCGTAAACTGCTACGTTTACGTCGTAATTATTTGCGGTGAGAGGATGGATCTGACCGAAGATACCAAGCTCACGTCCGTCAGAAGTGAGGATCTTTGCGCATCTGCCGCTGTGGTATGCCTTGTCCTCGGAGTAGGAAACGAATTTAGCCTTTTCGATGCCCGCCGCATCAAGAATGTTCTCGATAACACCCTTAAGAGAGTAGAAGTCCTCGTCCTTACCATAAGCGGCGAGAGTAATGACCTTGTTCTCGTTGGGAAGCACGTTATCGCCCTCGTTCGGTACGTATGTGGTCGCCATCTCAAAGAGACGAACGTCCTCGTTGGAGAAGTTAACGTTTCTCGCAACGACCTCCATCATAGAGGGAAGGGCGGTGGTTCTCATTACGCTGGTATCCTCGCCGAGAGGATTGCTGATGACGACGCTGCGGCGAAGCGCGCTGTCCTCAGCCATTCTTATCTTGTCGTAATACTTGGGGGAGATGAAGGAGAAGGTCTGTATCTGGTCGAATCCCATACCGTAGAGAAGATGCTCGCAGTCAACCTCAAACTGCTGCTTGGGTGTTCTGCCGCCCTGAGTGGTCTCTGCGTAGATACAGGTGGACTTGATCTTGTTGTAGCCGTAAATACGGATGATCTCCTCTGCAATATCCTGCATGCAGGTAAGGTCGCTTCGGAAGGAAGGAACGGTGATCTCGTTGCCCTCGACCTTACATTCAAGTCTCTCAAGAACGCTCTTCATATAGTCGTAGTCAAGCTCAACACCAAGGAATTTGTTGATCTTTTCAACGTCAAGGGGAAGCTTAACTGCCTCGGGCTTGGTGGGGTAAACGTCGATAACACCGTCAACTACGTCGCCCGCACCGAGAAGCTGAACGAGCTCGCAAGCGCGGAGAAGTCCCGCCATGCAGTTTTCGGGGTCGAGACCCTTTTCAAAGCGAGAGCTGGATTCGGTTCTCATACCGTTCTTCTTTGCGGTAACGCGAACCGAGGGACCCGAGAAGCAAGCCGACTCGAATACGACGGTTGCGGTGGTATCCTTGATCTCACTGTTTGCGCCGCCCATAACGCCTGCAAGAGCGCAAGCCTTAACGCCGTCGGCAATAACGAGCATAGAACTGTCAAGGGTGTGATCCTTGTCGTCAAGAGACTTGAAAAGCTCACCGTCGTTTGCTCTTCTTACGTTAATAGCAGAGCCGTCGAGCATCGCATAGTCGAACGCGTGCATAGGCTGACCGTACTCAAGCATAACGTAGTTGGTAATGTCAACGATATTGTTGATGGGACGAACGCCTGCGGCGCGAAGTCTCATTCTGAGCCAAAGGGGGGAGGGAGCGATCTTAACGTTCTTAACAACCTTTGCGGCGTAACGGAAGCAGAGGTCGGGATCGTTTATGGCAACCGAAAGATAGTTGTCGATCTTGTCGCCGTCGCCAAGCTCCTTTACATCAGGAGCGGGAACGTTGAAGGGCTTATCGAAGCTGATAGCAGTCTCGCGTGCCAGACCGATAACAGAAAGACAGTCGGGGCGGTTGGAGGTGATCTCAAACTCGACTACGGTATCGTCGAGAAGGAGAGCTTCCTTGATATCCATTCCAATCTTGTCCTCATAAGATGCGGGAAGAATGAAGATGCCGTCCTCAATTGCGTCGGGCATATCGTGGAGGGTAAGATTCAATTCCGTGATAGAGCAGAGCATACCGTTGGAGGGAACCCCGCGAAGCTTGCCTGCCTTGATGGTAACGTCACCGGGAAGGTGCGCTACGGGAATTGCCGCGGGAACGATGTCTCCGGCGTGCACATTTTGTGCACCGGTAACTATCTGGGTAACCTCGCTGCCGATGTCGACCTGACAGATCCAGAGATGGTCGGAGTCGGGATGACGCTCCATGGAAACGACCTTAGCCACCTTGACGTTCTGAATATCCTCGCCGAGAACCTCATATCCCTCGACCTTGGAGCCTGTGTCGGTCATTCTGTCGCAGTATTCCTTGGTGGTAATACCGTCTGTATTAGTAAAATCGTGAAGCCATTTAAGTGAAAGATTCATTTGTTCTACCTACCTTTCATTAAAACTGCTCGATGAAGCGCACGTCATTCTCGTAGAAATGACGAATGTCACCGATGTGATACTTGAGCATAGCGATACGCTCAACACCCATACCGAAAGCGAAGCCGCTGTAGACCTCGGGGTCGATACCGCAGTTACGAAGAACGTTGGGGTGAACCATACCCGCGCCGAGAATCTCTATCCAACCCTCGCCCTTGCAGAGACGGCAGCCCTTGCCGCCGCACATAAAGCAGGAGATATCAACCTCTGCGGAAGGCTCGGTGAAGGGGAAGTGGTGAGGACGGAAACGGATTCTGGTGTCCTCGCCGAACTCGGTCTTTGCGAAGGTCTCAAGCATACCCTTGAGGTCGCCCATAGTGATGCCCTTGTCAACTACAAGTCCTTCCATCTGGTGGAAAAGGGGGCTGTGAGTTGCGTCCATAGCGTCGCTTCTGTAAACGCGACCGGGGGAGATTATTCTGATAGGGGGCTTCTGGGTCTCCATAGTTCTCGCCTGAACGGGAGAGGTCTGGGAACGGAGAAGGATCTTGTCGGTGATGTAGAAGGTGTCCTGCGTGTCACGCGCGGGGTGATTCTCGGGAATATTGAGCGCCTGGAAGTTGTAGTAATCGTATTCAACCTCGGGACCTTCTGCAATAGAGAATCCCATACCGATGAATATTTCTTCCATGTCTCTTTGAACGAGAGTGAGGGGGTGACGGTGACCTACCTTTGCCTTCTTGCCGGGAACGGTAACGTCAAGCTTTTCAGCGGCAAGCTTTGCGTCGAGAGCCGCGTCTGCAAGAGCAGCCTTTTTTTCTGTAATAGCAGATTCGATCTCTGCTCTTACCTCGTTTGCAATCTGACCTACCACGGGTCTTTCCTCGGCGGAGAGCTGACCCATTCCGCGAAGAACGGCGGTAAGCTCACCCTTTTTGCCGAGATACTTGATTCGAAGCGCTTCAAGAGCCGCATCGTCGGTCTCGGGGGAGGCGATGGCTTCAAGAGCCTCTGCCTTTATGCGATTTAAAGTTTCTTTCATTTTGAAATTCCTTTCAAATTTATATGGATTTATTTAATTCAAATTTTGATTTATAGGTGAGATGCACTTTGCGAAAGCCTCCCTCCGAGAGGTCTGCACAGACTTCGCTAGTGCGCCCCCGCAAGCGGGGTGGAAGGAGCCTGCGTAACAAAATGCTTATATTTACTTCATTGCGACGCGTTCTCCCTCAGTCGCACAACGGGAACCCCCAAAACTCGGCTTCGCTCGTTTTGGGGAACCCCGCAGCGGTCCCCCTTCCCCCACTGGGGAAGGCATTTGATTTTCTTATTTTCCATTCACCGAGTACTGTATCGATGCGGCGGTGAGACTGTAATTTTTACTTCCTACAGCTATCTCGTCCCATTCCTCGCAGTCGCCCGCGTAGTAGACGGTACGCAGGTATTTGCAGGCGTAGAATGCCATAGAGTGTATCTTCTCAACTCCGTCGTCGATGGTCGTGTAGCTTCCCGCCTTTGCCGCAGGATAGGAAATAAGCTCCTTGCCGTCGAAGGTATAGAGAACGCCCGATACATCCTTGTAGCTCGTGTTTGAAGTCGGATCGTAGCCATGTCGTTCTGTGAGCCAA
>JAZMZI010000141.1:0-14005 GCA_045585895.1 Eubacteriales bacterium | reverse complement strand
AGCGGGAGCTGCTGCGGGGGCGGGAGCTGCTACGGGGGCGGGAGCTGCTACGGGAGCTGCTGCGGGGGCGCCTCCAACCTCTTCTACTACTACGTCATAAGATACGCCGTTTACGGTTACGTTAAATCTTCTCATTATATTTTACCTTACCTTTCACTTATTTTCTGTTCCACGCGCTTTTTGCGCTTCTCTTGAAGGAAACAACTCTGAAACCGCCGACGAATTCATCTTTGTAATCGCCGCTTTCTATCATTGCGGCAATAGCCGCGGTAATAACAGCCGCCAGTTCTCCGTCGTCACTTTCAGCAGTGGGTACGGCAGGAGCCTCGGACTGAACCACGCTCTCGGTCTCAACCGAAGGAGTGGACGTATTTGTGCGTCTTTTTATTTCACGCTCTTTTTTCTTGTTGGGGATATCGTAAAATACTACCTTTGAAAGAGATACCACACCCCAAAGCAAAGCTAAAACCGCGAATACCATAAGCATTCCCGTAACGGTACCCTGAATAGCAATTCCCAATCTATCATTAAAGTTGGGGATATCGTCCTTATCCAGCTTACCGCCGCTGGGTTTCTTGGAAAGAACCAAGCTATCCTGTACCTCCACCAAAGTAAGCGCCTTACCGCACTCTATTTCATTACATACGTAAAGACCTGACTCGGTAGAATAGAAGCCGTTATTTTCGCAGAAGGGGCACTCGATCGAGTACATATATCCGCAATCTTCGTTTTTACATTCAAAAAATCCACTTTCGCCGTCGTAAACAAGTCCTATTTCATCACAGTGAGGACAGTGCACGTCAAGCCTGTAATTTTCTGCGTTTACGTTCTCTGCACCGGCAGAAACGCAGAACAGCATACATATCAATAGTGCAACGGCGGTGAATATGCTAATCTTTTTCAGCATCTTCATACCTCCAACTTTATCAAACGGGAGTTCTCGCGTACTTTCTGTCGGGAGTACCGTCTGCCTTGGAAGCAAGCATATAAAGTGCGGAGCAGATCCTTGCTCTGAGAGTTGCTTCGTCAACTATATCGTCAACGTCGCCCTTCTCTGCCGCCTGAACTGCGCTTGCGTACTTTTCGCACCATTCAGCCTCAACGTCAGCTCTTGACTTGTCCGCGGTGATCTTGTCGTTCATAATGAAAGCGACTGCGCTCTCAGGGCTCATTACGCTGATGACCGCGCCTTCAAGCGCTATCTCAAGGTCTGCGCCGAGAGACTTACTTCCGAGAAGAGTAAATCCTGCGCCGTAAGCCTTGCCCACTACTGCGGTAACCTTTGCAACGGTCGCACAAGAGTAAACCATAGCAAGTCTTGCCATGCACTTGGGACAAGCGCAATCAGCAAGTCCCTCGCTGTCTGCGAGAGTAAGGATAGAGATACCGAATCTGTCGCAGAAGGAGATAAGATCGGCCGCCTTCTTTGCACCGAGGAAGCCGAGCTTACCCGCGTCGCACTGATTATTGGAAGCAACGACACCGCAAAGCGTTCCGCCGAAGAAAGCAAAGCCGGTTACGATTCCGCTTTCCTTTGCGTATATCTCGGTGAAAACTCCGTTATCCGCAAGAGCCTCTGCGAGCGCCTTACCCGTAAGACCCGAAACGGATACGGCTCTTGCCGCGTCGTCACCGCTCATTACGCTTGCGTCGTCTTTATTGTTCTGAGGAAGGATCTCAACGAGGTTTCTGACAGCCGCGTAAGCCTCTGCCTCGTCAGCCGCCTCGATAGCGCAGAGAACGTCCTTGTCCTTGGAGGACTGAGTGAGGTAAAGCTCAGCCTTGTCCGCAACCTTTACGGAAAGGTCGAACATATTGGCAACGGTCAGCGCCATACCGGTGCAAAGACCGTCGTAGAGCGCGATCTGGGGGATGATACCCGAAGCCTTCGATACGCAAGAAATGAATCTTCCGTAAGCCGAAAGAGCCGCGCTGCCGTCGAGAACAACCGCTCCTGCGCTGTCGAACACGCCGACTACGGGTGCGCCGTTCTTGATTGCCATGTCGTAGAGCATTTCGATCTTGCGAGCACCCGCTTCATCGAATGCGCCCTTCGTTCTGTCGCTATCCTGAACGAATGCGAAGGCGAGCTTTCCGGATACCGATCCGTATCCGCAAATAACACCGTCATACGCGTCGCTATCGCCGCTTCTCTTAATGTAAGCGCCGATCTCAACGAACGTACCCGCATCGAACAGAGAGGCGATCTTTTCGTTTCCAACCGTCTGATTTTTATTCATTTGAATGCCTCCGTTTGGGGTTTTTAATAATATTTTTTTGCTTTTTCGGGAGAAAAAAACCGCTTTCCCCCATTGTATTAAATTATAACTTATTTTTTGATATTTGTCAATCACACCCGTGGCATTTTTTGTAAACTATTGGTGAATTATATTTTAATGGTATAAAAATGCTAAATTGGAGTTTATAGGTCTCCACGGCGGTGTCTTTTTGAAAGTTTCGCTCAAGCCTTTTCAAAGGCTTGTCGGAGCCGCCGCGATCGGCGGTCGCGCTCGCAAGCGCGAAACTCTCCTTATCCTTCCCAAGCGCCACCGAAGGGTGAATGCCAAGCCGAAGGGTTGGCAGAGCTTGGCGATGTTTTCGCAGAAAACTCGCGGCTTCGGGCAACGCCCGAAGTGAAGAATCGCACAAGTGGGGGGTTCCCCTTTCTACACAAGCGATTCCAAATCGTTTATCCGCTTTTTTCTTTGGCAAAAGAAGCGCAAATGAAAACTGCTTCGCTGCGCTCAGCCGGAGTCGCAAGCGACATCCTTCGCTTGGCAAAAAAGAAAGCGCGTATAAGAGATTTCGCCCCTGCGGAGGCGACCAACGCACCGCGCGTTGGATCAGCGGTCGCTTTTTGAAAAAAGCGACGTAAAAACTTTCCAAAAAACAACGTCCAACTAACCGATAAATCAAAATTTGAAATTCTCTACCGTTTTTTTAACATTTTTATTTCCCGCCTCTTATTTCGACCTTTTTTTCATACTCCTCGGTGTAAAATAATACTTGATAATCGTGCGTCGTGTGAATTACGACTCCAAACGACGAAAAATTCGCAAAAATACGAAAAATAAGAAAGGACGAAACATATGAATTGCGAAAAATGCAAAAATAAAAAGGCTACTTTATTTTTTGCCGACGAAAGCGGCAGACGGCACGCGCTCTGCGCCGCTTGCGGTCAGGCTCTCGGCAGAGCTATCGGCGGCTCTCCCGAGGAAAAAGCTCTCCCCTATCTGCCCTCTCCCACGCTAACGCATTTAAACCGAGAGTCTCGGCTTACCGAGATCCTGATACCGCCCGATGCCCATGCCGTCTGCCGAGGCTGCGGAGTATCTCTTGAAGACGTGGCAAAAACCGGTGAGATGGGATGCCCCGAGTGCTACGAATGCTTTGGCAATCTGCTTTTCCCCGCTCTGCCTACCAAAAGCTCTCTTTATTCGGCTCGGATGCCCTCCGCGAGAAGAAAGCGTCTTGAAAGAGAACGCAAACTTACCGAGCTTCGCGTGGAGCTTCGCCGCGCGGTTGACAGCGAGTGCTTTGAGCTTGCCGCCACTTTGCGAGACAAGATAAAAGAGCTTGAAAAACAACACTGAAAAGGAGAAAAGATATGTCATGGTTCAACACCGAGGGTAAGGACTCTCATCACGTTATATATTCAAAGACCTGCTACATAAGAAATCTCGCGGGACTTCCCTTTACGGGAAAGCTCGGAGATAAAAATTGCGAGGCGGTATTCAAAAAAATAGACGCTATACTTTCGAAAAACGGTTTTTCCCGAGAGGAAATAAGCGAGGGTGAATCGCTTACCGCTCTTTCTCTTGCGGAAAAGGGATTCGTTGACGAAGGCTTTCTTTCATCGGGAGGCAAGCGTCTGGTTTATTGCAACGAGCCATGTTCCCTGTCAGTTGCTTTGGGCGGCAGAGATATTATTTCCATAAGCTCGCTTTTATCGGGCTTGGCTCTGCCCGACACGAGAAATATCGCGTCGGGTGCGGAGGAGCTGCTCGACCGTTCGGTTGAGTTTGCTTATTCTGACGGAACGGGGTATCTTTCCGCGACCCCCGCGCTCTGCGGCTCGGGAGTGACCTTCTCGGCACTCCTCTATCTTCCCGCATTCAGCGAGAGGCTCTCTGCCGATCGGATAGGACTTTTATGCTCGGGAACAGGCGCCGAAATATCCGCCGCATTCACCCACGGAAAGACCGATCTGTATTTTATCACCTATTCCCCTCCTCATCTCTGCGATGAAAGCGGAGCGGCAGAAAGCTTTGCCGCGCTTATACGAACCATTACCGACAGAGAAAAGGAGCTTGAAGGGATTATTTTCGAAGAAAAGGGGAAAATAATTAACGACAGAGCCTGGAAGGCGTACGGTCAGCTTTATTTCGGCAAAACCCTTTCCGAAGAAGAAATGCTCTCCCTTTCTTCATGCATGCGTCTGGCAATATGTTTATCCGACGGCAAAAGCAACCTTCCTCCAATCTCTCTCACCCTTCTTAACAGAATGCTGGGTGAATATCTTAACGCATCCTGCGCCGCAAATCAAACCAATTGCTTTTCCGAGGAGGATTGCGAAGAAGCAAGAGCAAAGCTTGTCTCTTCGCTCCTCTCCTCCGCGGTCTGACGAAAAATCTATAAATAAAATTTAAGGATGATCTATGGCAAACAAATTTACACCCAAGGCGCAATACGCGCTTAACTCGGCGCTATCATACGCTTCGGAATTGGGACACTCCTATATCGGCAGTGAGCATCTGCTTTTGGGACTTCTTTCAACTCCCGAATCAGCCGCGTCACGCATCCTTTCCGCAAGGGGAGTTCTTGCCGAAGAAGTCAAGAAAACCGTGGTTGAGATCACGGGTATCGGCACCCCGAGTCCAATCTCGCCCTCTGACATGACCCCGAGAGTCAAAAGGATAATCGAAGGCTCGGCATACGAAGCGGCAAAGGGGTCTCACGCCTATATAGGTACCGAGCATCTGCTGCTTTCTCTGCTCTCCGACCGCGATTGCGTTGCGGTGAGGCTTTTGGAGACCTTGGGAATTTCTGCGGAGGAGCTTAAAGGTGACGTTGCATCGCACATTGAATCAAGCCCCGTGTCTCACAGTCCCAAAAAGCAGGAACCTCGTGAGGATAAAGCAAAAAAACACTCTCTGAAAAGCTTTGGCAGAGATCTTACCGACTATGCAAGGAAAGGAAGAATTGACCCCATAATCGGGCGCGATGCGGAGACCGAGCGCGTGATACAGATACTCTCTCGCAGAACGAAAAACAACCCTTGTCTTATCGGTGAGCCAGGTGTGGGAAAGACCGCCGTGGTAGAGGGACTTGCCTGCCGTATAGCCGAGGGCGACGTTCCCGACGCGCTCCGCGACAAGACCGTGGTATCTCTTGATCTTGCAAGCATGATCGCGGGAGCAAAATATCGCGGTGAATTTGAGGAAAGACTTAAATCGATTCTTGAAGAGGTGGAGAAGGATCCCGACGTCATCATTTTTATAGACGAGATACACACCATAATCGGTGCGGGCGCGGCAGAGGGCGCGGTGGATGCGGCAAATATAATCAAACCCGCTTTGGCGCGCGGCGAGCTTCAGGTCATAGGAGCCACCACCATCGACGAATACAGACGACACATAGAAAAGGACGCCGCTCTTGAGCGCCGTTTTCAATCGGTAACCGTGGGAGAGCCTTCAAGCGACGAGACCGTTCTGATACTTCGCGGACTGCGTCCAAAATACGAGGCTCATCACTCGCTTACGATCTCCGATGAAGCTATTGCGGCGGCGGTATCTCTTTCGATCCGCTATATCCCCGACCGTTTTCTCCCCGACAAAGCCATAGACCTTATAGACGAGGCGGCGGCAAGACTGCGCTTGAAGATATTCACCTCCCCTCCCGAGCACAGAGAGATGGAAAACGCTCTGCGGCTCATAGAAAGCGAGAAGGCTGAGGCGATCTCCGAGCAAAACTTTGAAGCGGCGGCGGCTCTGCGCGACAAGGAAAGCGAGCTTCGTGACGAATACGCCAAGGCAAAGGAAAAATGGGAAAAGAGAAAGCGCAACGACAGTCTTACCCTTGGCGAGAGCGACGTTGCAGACATCGTGACCCAATGGACGGGCATACCGATCTCAAAGCTGATGGAAAGCGAGGCGGAAAGACTTAACGATCTTGAGGATAAGCTATCCGAAAAGATCATTGGACAGGAAGACGCCATAAGATCGGTCTCCGCCGCCATCCGCAGAGGCAGAACGGGGCTGAAAGACCCGACCCGACCCATCGGATCGTTTATATTTGCGGGGCAGACGGGCGTAGGCAAGACCGAGCTTTGCCGAGCTCTGGCGGCTCTGCTTTTCGGCAGCCGCGACTCGATGATTCGGCTCGATATGTCGGAATATATGGAGAAACACACGGTATCGAAGCTTATAGGATCTCCCCCCGGCTACGTGGGGTACGACGAGGGCGGATATCTTACCGAAAGGGTGCGCAGAAAGCCTTATTCCATCGTACTTTTCGATGAGATCGAAAAAGCGCACCCCGACGTTTTCGGATTGCTTTTGCAGATCCTTGACGACGGAGTGCTGACCGATTCTCGCGGCAGACGGGTGGACTTCAAAAACACTATCGTTATAATGACCACCAATCTCGGCGCAAGATCCTTCGGAGAGAGCGGCAGTCTCGGTTTTTCCTTGGGCGGCGAAAGCCGCGAAAACGAAAAGAGCCGCGCGAGAGTTGACGAGGCGCTAAAACGGCATTTCCGTCCCGAATTTTTGAACCGCGTGGACGAGATAGTTTATTTCTCTCCTCTCTCTCGCGATGACCTCAAAAAAATTGCCGCTCTGCTCCTCTCGGCGGTGGCAGACCGCATAGAAGAGGGCGGAGTTTTCATCGAATTTGACGATACCGTTGCAGAAGCGGTCGTCGCTTACGAATACGCCCCCGAATACGGAGCAAGACAGCTCCGCCGCGCCGTTACAAGGCTGGTTGAAAACCCGTACTCCGAAGCTCTGCTCAAAGGCAGATTTTCAAAAGGCGATTTCATCCGCGCCCGCGCCGAGGACGGAAAGGTCTTATTTGAAAAGAAAATCAAATAATAATGAAAATAACACCCTCGGAGACCCGAGGGTGTTATTTTCATTAAGAAGCATGGTTATAAACTACGTTGGCATTGTTTATATTTATATTGCCATTCATAGAACCAATGGAAATATTCTGCCATTCTTTAATACTGCCGCCATAATAAACGGTTTCGATGTTTGAACATCCGTAGAATGCACAATCGAAAATTTTTGTGACGCTATCGGGAATATATACGGTCTTAAGGCTCGAACAACCTTTAAACGTATAGCTATCAATTATCTTCATACCGTCGGGGATGGTTATGCTCGTGATCTTGTCGCAATTATAGAAAGCCTCCATGGCAAAGCCCGCCGTGTCGTCTCGGATCAGAGGTTCTGCGACAGAAGGATCGCATTTGATCACCCATTTATCAACGTACGAAACGCCGTTCACGATCTGAACGAGCTTATTACAGCCCTCAAAAGCAGAAGGATCAACCCTTGTAACGCTCTCGGGAATAGTTAAGCTTTCGAGCATCAAACAGTTCTTGAACACTTCGCTTCCGACGTGAGTCACACCTTCGGGAAGGACCATACTCTCAAGGCTCGAACATTCCTTGAACGCCCAATTACCGATAAGTTCAATATTGCTGTCTTCATCGAAAACAAAGCTCTTGAGGCTTGTGCACCAAGAAAATGCGGAAAGACCGATATACGTTACACTCTTGGGTATGACAATGCTTTCAAGAGCACTGCATCCTCTGAACGCTTCGTCGCCGATGATCTCAATGCCTTCGGGCAGGGTTATATTCGCAAGACGCTCCGAAGAGTAAAACGCCGAATCAGCAATCCCAAAGGTACCGTCTCTCAGAATTACGGAATCCACAGAGTCGTCAAAATCGACGACCCACTTGCCAACGTAGGATACACCGTTTTCCGTTTGGATAATACCCTCACAGCCGTAAAACGCTCCCACGCGGATATATTTTACGCTTTCGGGAATAACCATTTCTCTAAGTGACGCACAATCCTCAAAAGCAAAACAGCCAATTTCCACAACTCCTTCGGGAACGGTTACGCTCTCAAGACCCAAGCAACCCTTGAACGCATAATCTTCAATAGCCTCAATGCTTGCGTAATCGGGAATAACGCTGTTTTTGCAGCCTAAGATCAGAGTGCGGTCGTGAATACGTATCAGGCAATTGTCTAAGCTGTAATAGTTTGAATTATCTTCGTCGACCTCTATACTTGAAAGTGCCGAGCAATACTCAAATGCGCCGTTGGCAATATCTGTAACGCTCTTAGGAAGGGTTATGCTCTCAAGGCTTGAGCAACCTGAGAACACCAAATAACCAATGCTCTCAAGAACTCCGTTTTCCGCAAGCTCTACACGAGCAAGCTTTGTGCAGCCTTCAAAAGCGCCCATACCAATACTCGTTACGTTTTGGGGAATGCTGACGCTTTCAAGGCTTACGCAATTGCTGAACGTCCAGGAATATATAGTCTCAACTCTTTCGGGAATGTTGATGCTTTCAAGGCTTACGCAATCGCAGAACGCAGAATCTCCGATAACCGTAAGCAAGCTTTTTTCTGAAAAAACTACGCTCTTAAGGCTCGAACAACCGTAGAATGCTCTATTCCCTATCGTTACGACTTCTTTGGGAATAATTATGCTTTCAAGGCTTACGCAATTTTCGAATGCTTCGTCTCCGATCTTTTCCAAGCTTTCGGGCAGCGTTATGCTCGTTATTCCCTCACATTCTGCGAAAGCGTCGTCTGCAATAATTTTGTCTTTGGTTATTACAACGGTTTTAAGAGATTCGGGGATATTATACGGAAACGAACCGAATATATAACAAAACTCGTCACTGCGGAATTCGGTGCTCGTCTTTTCCGATGCACTTGCTCCGACGAAGGGCAGCGTTATACTCTCAAGACTCGAGCAATACCCAAAAGCGCCCGCTCCGATGCTTTCGACACTGTCGGGAACGGTTATGCTCTTGAATTCGCACCCCAAAAATGCACATGATCCTATTTTAGTAATGCCGTAGGGTATAATTATACTCGTGATCTGCTCGAAACCTTTGAACGCATAGTCACCTATGCTTGTCACGCTGCCGTCGGAAGGAATAACGGAGGTTTGGCATCCCGAAACGAGGATCTTGCTTTCGGTTTCTATTAAACAGTTGTTTTTGCTGTGATATACGGGATTATCTTCGTCAACGATTATTTCAGCGAGTGATATACAGCCTTCGAACACTCTCACGCCTATATTAACAACGCTTTTGGGTATTACTACGCGCAAAATTCCTTCTTCGCCCATAAACGCGTCTTCTTCAATACCCGTAACGGGTAAGCCTTTATACGTGGACGGGATTACGATCTCGGTTTCGTTTCCTTTATAATCGGTTACGACGTACTCCTCACCGTACAAAGTAAATACAACACCCTTATCCTTATAATCGAGACAAGCGGGGCAGGTATTCTCTTCATTATATTTATGTTGCAACACCGCAACGGGGTTCTGCGCCACGATCGTCTGGCCGCAAGCCGAACAGTGCTTACCCTCGGTAAGACCCGTATCGGTACAGGTGGGCGCTTTAGCCGCGTCGATCACCTCGGTATGACCAAGAGGCTCGACTACTTCCCGTTTCTCAAGAATACTGTAACAGACCGAGCAGTATTTGCCTCCCGTAAGACCGGAGTGCGTGCAATCGGCTTCGATCGTCTCGTAATAAGCCTCCGTATGTCCCAAAGCGGGAACGGTCATGGGAGACTCGAGAGTCAAATGGCAGACCGAGCAATACTTTCCTTCGGTAAGTCCCTCTGCGGTACAGGTAGGCTTAATGGCGCCGTAAGTTTCCACGGTGTGACCCAACGCTTCTACCGTTTCGCGGAAAGACAGCACTTGATTGCATACCGAGCAATGCGAGCCCTCGGTAAGACCCGGTTGGACGCAGTTCGGCTCGATTGCATAATCGATGACCTCTACGTGACCCAAAGCCGCTATCGATTCTTGCGCAACGAATATTTCACCGCATTCCCCGCAGTGCTTACCCTCGGTGAGGCCCGTAGCGGTGCAGGTGGGTTCAACCGCCTTATCGGTTACCTCCGTGTGACCGAGAGCGGCGATATATTTAGTTTCCTCCGCGCCGCAAGAGCAGAAGCGCTTCAATTCACCGTCAATTTCGCAAGCGGGGGCTTGCACCTCACTCCACTCACCGAAAGAGTGCGTATGAAACTCGCCTTTGTCCTGAACGTCGTTTTGAAACACGTTCTGATTTCCGTTCGGCGTTTCGTTAACGCTGCCGTTATCCCCGATATCGCAGGCGATCAGGGATATCAAGCACAAAGACAGGAGCATCGCAAAACAAAACGATCTTATTTTCATATATTTTCTCCTTTAATATATTCACGATCAAATGTACACGGTAATTATATCAAAAAAAGAAAATAATGTCAAGCAAAAACCGCGCAAAAACGTTTTAAAAAATGTCGCTCTATTATTGCTTTTTATTTTCATCCGTGATATAATGTATTAGTAAGATTTTACATTTGTTTTATTATCTCGGCAAAAAAACGGAGGCTTAAAATGGCATTTTGGATTATCGCTGAAGACAAACCGCTGGAAACTCGGTTTTATTATTTCAAAAAGACTTTTAACGCAGAGGCGGGCGGCAGATTTGATATTCGCGTAAGCGCGGACACCCGTTATCAGCTCTACGTAAACGGAGATCTGATCTGCGACGGCCCTTGCATGGGCGCGGCTCATCAAAGGCACTACGAAACGGCAGACGCTTCTAACACGCTGAAGAACGGTGAAAACGAAATTTTTGTCAAGGTTCAGTACGTAGTCGGTCCCTACTTTCATATCGTCTACCGCGGCGAGCACCCCGCGCTTTGGTTTGATGGCAGGCTGACGGATAAGGACGGCGAGACCGTCACTATCTCAAGCGACGACAGCTGGGAATGTCTGCGCGACGACGGCGTCGGCTTTCAAAATTTTCTCGGCATCCACGGCTCTATGCCTCCTTGCGAAGTGTGGGCGGCTAACGAAAACCTCGTTCCCGTCCCCGTGAGAAATTGGTTTGCTCCCAATACCGACACCCACGGCTTCTCGCCTTACGGCACGGTCGAGCCTTACTCTATGTACTCCCGTCCCATTCCTCAGATGAAGGAATACGAAAAGAAAGCTCTCACCCCCGTAAAGCGCGGCGAAGGCTATATTATCTACGACGCGGGCGAGTACACCACCGCAAAGGTCTATCTTGACCTCAACGCGCCCAAGGGCAGTGAGATAAAGATAACTTACGCGGAATGTGTCACTTTTGGCGAGCCCATCGGCGCGAGAGGTCGGGGCAAGGCTGTCCGCGACGATATCAACGCAGACGGCGCGCGCATAGACGGTATGTACGACCTTATTCACGCGCGCGGCGGTGAGCAGAGCTTCTCCACCTTCTGGTTCAGAGCCTTCCGCTACATAAAGGTCGAGTTTCCCGAAAACGCAGAATTTGATATATCTTACGCACCCTATTTCTATCCTTTCGACAAGGCGGGTAGCTTCGAGTGCTCAAATGATGCATATAATAAAATGTGGCACATAAGCCTCAACACACTTCTCTGCTGCACTCACGAGACCTACGTTGACTGCCCCTACTACGAGCAGGGTCAGTATTCAATGGACGGCGCTCTTGAGATGCTCTACACCTTCCGAACATCAAGCGACACGAAAATGCCCTTGAAGTTTATAAACGACCTCGCCGCAAGCCAGACCGTTGACGGTATGATCTGTGCCAACTATCCTACCGGCGTAACTCAGGTGATTCCCGACTTCACCCTTTTCTGGGTGCTTGCCGTTCGTGATTACCTCCGCTACACGGGTAACGCCGAAAACGTCGCTCCCCTTATGGGAACGGTAGACAAGGCGCTTGAAGCCTTTGAGGTCCTCAAAAACCGAGACGGGCTCATTAATCCCACCAAATACTGGGCTTACGTTGACTGGGTTCCCGGCTGGGACAGAGGCGTTCCCCCCAAGGGCGACGACGAGCCTTTGACCGTCACCTGTCTTATGTACGCCGCCGCCCTCCGCGCGGCAAGCGAGCTGTGTCTCACTCTCGGAAAGAAAACGAGGGCAACCGAATACGAAGAAAGAGCCGACGAGATGATCGCGGCGGTCAATAAAAATTGCTACGACGGCGAGGCGGGACTCTACCTCAATTCCCCGACGGGCAACACTTACAGTCAGCACACCACCGTTTGGGCGGTGCTTTCGGGCGCGGTCACGGGTGATGACGCGGGCAGGCTTATCGACCGCACATTCAATGGCTCGGTCAACGTGGCAAAATGTACATTCTCGATGAACCATTACCTCTTCCGCGCCCTTGAAAAGGCAGACAGATATTGCTATGCCCCCGACGTCTTTGCGGGCTGGGAAAGAATGCTCGATCTTCATTGTACTACTTGGTGTGAGAATCCCGATACTCCCCGAAGCGAGTGCCACGCGTGGAGCAGTGCGCCTACCTATGAGCTTTCTGCTATGGTTCTCGGCGTTTACCCCACCATCGACGGATTTGAGACGGTTCGAATCAAACCCGAAGTCAATGCTCTTCCCATTGATTCCGCGAAAGGAACGGTGCCCACGCCTCTCGGCAACGTAAGTGTTGATTGGAAGAAAGAAAACGGCAGATTCACGCTTGCGGTCTCCCTACCCCAAGGTATGTCGGCAAAGGTCATCCTGCCCAACGGAGAGGTTGCCGAAAACGTCAGAAGGAATGCAGATTTCGATTGCAAAATTTAAATTAAGATAAGGGAAGAACAAAATGTTATCATTTGAAAGCGATTACATAATGGGCGCGCATCCCGAAATATTGCGCCGTCTCACCGAGACTAATTTTGAGCCTCTCACGGGCTACGGAGTAGACGAATACTGCGCGTCCGCAAAAGAAAAGATCAAGACTGCCTGCGCCTGTCCCGACGCCGACGTTTGGTTTCTGACGGGCGGCACTCAGGCAAACGCGGTTATTATTTCATCCCTTCTTGCCCGTTACGAGGGTGTTATTGCCGCAGAAACGGGTCACATCGGATTTCACGAGGCGGGAGCGATCGAGTACACGGGACACAAGGTTTTTCTGCTCCCCCATCACGACGGAAAGCTTGACGCGGGCGAGGTCGAGGCATATATAAACGGTTTTTACGCCGACGCAAACCACGACCACATGGTGCCTCCCGCAATGGTGTATATTTCTCATCCTACGGAGTACGGGACACTCTATACGAAAGACGAATTGAGCGCTCTTTCCAAGGTCTGCCGAGCGTTTAATATACCGTTGTTTCTTGACGGCGCGCGCCTCGGATACGGTCTTATGAGCAATAACACGGACGTAACTCTCCCCGATATCGCAGAGCTTTGCGACGTCTTTTACATAGGCGGCACGAAGGTTGGCGCGCTTTGCGGCGAGGCGGTGGTATTTACGAAAAATAACACCCCAAAGCAATTTCTCACTCTTATCAAACAGCAAGGCGCGCTTATTGCCAAGGGCAGATTGCACGGCGTTCAATTCGATACCCTTTTCACCGACGGTCTCTATTTTAAGATAAGCAAAAATGCTATTGATATGGCGGAGATGTTGAAAACCGCTTTACTTGAAAAGGGATATAAGCTTTATAAAGACTCGCCTACCAATCAGCAGTTCGTGCTTATTGAGGATGAAAAGCTTGAAGTCTTGCGCGAGAACGTCCGTGTAGGATTCTGGGAAAAGCCCGACGCAAACCACACCGTCGTCCGTTTTGCAACAAGCTGGGCAACTACCGAGGAAGATATTAAGGAATTGAAGAAGTATTTGTAATTTCAAATTTTGATTTATCGGTTAGTTGAACGTTGTTTTTTGGAAGTTTTGCCCGAGCTTTTCCAAAAGCCCGTCGCTTGGCGATGTTTTCGCAGAAAACTC
>JAZMZI010000140.1:0-8531 GCA_045585895.1 Eubacteriales bacterium | reverse complement strand
TTTTGAAGAATATCTACTACTTGTAGAAGATTGGTTGATTTTTTACAATACTTCGAGAATCAAAAACAGGAAGAGGTAATTTCCTCTCCCTGTCTTTGTTGCGCCTTTTTCTTTTCTGTGAACTATTTGGGGTTCACTTCATTTTTGCGTCTGCTTTTTTCGTCATATATCAGATCCTTTTAAAAAACAAAGTCTGTATATCTGCATTAAGGATAAACGAGCATATTTTCGAGTCTTTATTGCCTTCAAAGCCTTTGTAAAGGAATTTGATCCAAAAGTAGGCAATAACTCCGCCGATCGCGCCCGCAATCATTCCCGCTACAACGTCCGTGGGATAGTGCACCATAAGATAGTTTCGGCTACCTCCCATAAGAATCACGTATATAGCCGAGGCTAAGAATATCCACCATTTTCTGCCTTTATCATACCCGAGACAAAGGCCGACGGCACCCGCCATGGCTGCGGTGGTATGCCCCGAGGGGAAGGAAAATTCGCTTTCAATATGAGCGCCTACGTATTCCCACCATTTGTTAAATTGAGCAATATCCGAAACATACGGGCGAGGACGGGCAACTATATTTTTGACCGCCACGTTGGTTATCAACGCGCCGATACTGACCGAAAGCAGGACGCAAAGTCCCGCTTTTCTTGTTTTCGGGAAAAGAATAAGGATTGCGGCGAGGACTATGCAGGCAAGAGCTCCGTCTCCTATGACCGCCAAAAAATCACATATAGGGGTGAGAATTGACGAGGCATATGTAGCAAGCAGGTGATAAAACTCAAGTATGGCAAAATCAAAGTCTGCAAAAAAAGTGTTGAGCCAGGTTGCGGCAGACGTCATAATTCAAATTCCTTTATTTTTCGATAAATTTTTTCCACTTGGGCATGGCGATAGCGCAAAATATAACTCCCAAAACCGCTATAACGCACCATACCGCCACCGTGAATTGCCAATCGTACAGCTCCGAGAGCTTTGCGATACCGTAGGTTGCGATAGCCGAGCCTATGTAGGTGCAAGCGTTGATTGCGCCAGAGATCGTGGAGATGTTGCCGTACTTGCGGAATCTTTTCGGCACGTGACCGATAAGCATAAGATTTACTCCGTGAGTTGCGCCCGTGATAAGCGCCATAAACACGATGGCGGTAACGGCACCCGTATTAAAGAGAACGGTAAGAAGGAGAGCCGAAAGAGCGGCAAAAGCGAATATAGCGACGGCACAGGCAACTTCGCTTTTAAAGAGCTTGTAAAACATTCCCGCCAGAATGAAGGAGATCATAGAAAATACCGCGAGAGAAACCGTACAAAGAATACTTGCGCTGTTGCCCATTTCGAAGGTGTCGGAGAGAAGGGAGGGCATCCAGCTCGTAACTCCGTCACGAAGCATACCCTGACAGATAATGGCAAGGGCTATGAATGTCAGCGGAAAGACAGCCGACTTGGGAAAAATGAATTTTGCGGTTTTTTTCTCGGATTTTTCCGCAAGTGTCGTCTGATTTTCGTCGTAAACCCTGTTTTTCAAAATCGCCCAGAGTATTACCGATAAAAGACCTATGGAAGCCGAGAAGAAAAGCACGAATTTCCATGATAGCAGAGTTATTATCAGAGGGGCGGTAAGATAAACGAATATAGTTCCCATGGAAGAACCTAAAGAAACTATAACCGACGCCTCGCCATAGGTTATCTCGTCCATGGTGCTGACCATTATCTTGACAATGGGGGGCCACATCATAGCCTGAGCAAAGCCGTTGACCGTCCAGAGTGCGCACATAACGGGTATGGAGCTTGAGAAAAAGGGAAGCGCAACGTTTATGCCCGTTGCGGTAATAAGTCCTATAAAGATAAGGTTTTGAGGCTTTATGCGATCACCGATTCAGCCGTTGATTACCTGACCTATTCCGTAGGACACCGACATACATACGAGGATTATTGAAAGCTGAGATTTCGCAAACCCCGTGTCGCTGACAACCTCTGAAATTACCGCGGCAAGGTTTATTCTCGTCACGTAGCTTGCAAAGTAGACGAAGGCGAAAAGCCATGCAAGCTTTTTGCCCGTTATCATCTTTTTCATTTTTTTCCTTCTTTCTTGCGCAAAATAAATACAGATAGAATTATATCACCGCTCCTGCGTTTTGTCAAGTGATGAATGGATTTCACTTGTTGAAATCCTACATTTTCCTCTTGACAAACATTCGTTCGGGGTGTATAATGTGTTTAGAACAACTGTTCTAAATATTACAAGGAGATGATATAATTGACAAGAACGGTACTTCATTCCGATCTTAATAATTTTTATGCGTCGGTCGAGCTTTTGTCGCACCCCGAGTTGCGCGGTAAACCCGTGGCGGTGGCGGGTGATCCCGAGGCGCGGCACGGAATAGTTTTGGCTAAGAATTACGAGGCGAAGGCTAAGGGAGTGCAGACCGCCGAAGCCTTATGGCAGGCAAAGCAAAAATGTCCCGATATAGTCTTTCTGCCGCCCCATTTTGAGCTTTATGAGCAGTATTCGCAGGCGGCGAGGGAGATATATTACGATTATACCGATATGATAGAGCCGTTCGGTCTCGACGAATGTTGGCTTGACGTTACGGGGAGTCTCGGTATCTTCGGAGACGGCAAAAGAATAGCCGACGCTATCCGAAAGAGGATGAAAAAGGAGCTGGGGCTGACCGTATCAGTCGGCGTGTCGTTTAATAAGGTCTTTGCAAAGCTGGGGTCGGATATGAAAAAGCCCGACGCGACCACGGTCATAAACAAATCTGATTTTCGTGATAAAATATGGTCTTTGCCCGCAAGTGACCTGCTTTTTGTAGGCAGAAAGACCGATAAAAAGCTGAAGACCTACGGCATCAGAACCATAGGCGACCTTGCCAATACCGATCCCTATCTGCTAAAATGTCTTTTCGGTAAAAACGGACTTTCGCTTTACGAGGCGGCAAACGGCAGAGATATCTCGCCTGTGTCGCTTTACGGAAGCTCTCAGCCTCCGAAATCGATAGGAAACAGCACCACGCCACCCCGAGATCTTGTAAGTCAGAATGATGTTGATATAATTTTGTATCAGCTCTGTGAAAACGTATCCGCGCGTATGCGGCTAGAGGGCGTTGTTTGTCAGACCGTACAGGTATCGGTCAGATACACAGATTTGACCACTCTGACGCGGCAGATTCGCCCCGATTATCCCAACAGAACGGCGCGTTCGCTTTTTTCTTCGGCAAAAGAGTTGATTAATCGTAATCATCTTTGTGATGCTCCGATCCGCTCGTTGGGAGTTCGGGCAGCCGACCTTATTCGAGCCGATGCGGAGCAGCTTTCCTTTTCACCCGATATAATGGCAATACAGCGGGCGGAAACCCTTGAAGGCACGGTTGATGGACTTCGAAAAAGGTTTGGAGATCCCGCATTGCGCCGCGGGATAATGTTCACCGACGAGCTGCTGGGCGCAAACAAGATTTCGAACGTGGTTTCATTGGTTTGCGGTGGATAAATTGCAATTTATTGATGAGTTTAGTGGCGAAGCATTTTGAAAGTTTCGCTCAAGCCTTTTCAAAGGCTTGTCGGAGCCGCCGCGATCGGCGGTCGCGCTCGCAAGCGCGAAACCCTCCAATATGCGTTTTCTTTTGTTAGCTTTTCTTTTGCGCTTCCGGTGTCAAAAGAAAAGCGGAAAACGCTTTAGACTAATTTTGTGTAGAAGGTGGAACTACTTCCTACATAAAGAAAATCCAAAATGCTTACCCGCTTTTTTCTTTGGCAGAAGAAGCGCAAAGAAAAAAGCTTGGCAAAAAAGAAAGCGCGTAAAAGAAGGGTTCGCCTCTGCGGAGGCGACCAACGCTCCGCGCGTTGGATCGGCGGTCGCTTTTTGAAAAAAGCGACGTAAAAACTTTCAAAACAGACCACGCTCATCTGACTGATAAATCAAAATTTGAAAACTCAACAAAAATTTCTTCCAAATTATTATTTTTTGCAAAATTCGGTTGTATTTACGAGATTTATATGTTATAATTATACCGAAATCTAAATTTCGGAGGTAAAATAATGCCAATGCAAATGACATTTCGCTGGTATGGCGAGGGAAACGATAAGATCAGCCTTTCCGATATCAAGCAGATTCCCGGCGTTACGGGTATAGTCTGGGCGCTCCATCACAAAATGCCCGGTGAGATCTGGGAGATAGACGAAATAGCCGAGGTGAAGAGACAGCTCGACGAGTACGGCTTCAATATGGACGTAGTCGAGTCGGTAAACGTTCACGATGATATCAAGATCGGTCTTCCCACCAGAGACAAGTACATTGAAAATTACAAGCAGTGCATCCGCAACCTTTCCAAATTCGGAGTAAAGGTAATATGCTATAACTTTATGCCTATATTCGACTGGACGAGAAGCAACCTTTTCCATCCCGTAGGCGACGGCTCTACCGCCCTTTTCTACGAGAAGGGAATGATTCAGGACGATTATAACGCTATGGCAAAGTACATTCTTGATTTCACCGAGAAGTACAATATGTCCTTCCCCGGCTGGGAGCCTGAGAGAATGGCAAAGCTTGACGAGCTTTTCAAGGCTTACGAGGGCGTTGATCACGAAAAGCTTTGGGCAAACCTTAAATATTTCCTTGAAGCTATAATGCCCACCTGCCGCGAGTGCGACGTCAAAATGGCAATACACATGGACGACCCTCCGTGGGATATCTTCGGTCTGCCCCGTCTTTTGGTAGATGAAAAGAGTATAGACCGTTTCTTAAAGATGGTGGACGACCCCTATAACTGCCTCACCCTTTGCTCGGGAAGCCTTAACGCAAATCCCGACAATAATGTGGCTGATATAGTAAGAAAGCATTGCGACAGAATAGCTTTCGCCCATATCAGAAACGTAAAGCATTTTGAGAACGGAGACTTCTCCGAGGCAAGCCACCGCGATTGCGACGGTGACACGGGCATTCTCGATATCCTCAAAGCCTACCACGATTGCGGCTACGAGGGATATATCCGTCCCGACCACGGCAGACACCTCTGGAACGAAGGTCCCGGAAACGTTCGTCCCGGCTACGGCCTCTACGACCGCGCCCTCGGCATCATGTATATGCTCGGCGTCTGGGATATGCTTGATAAGCTCGATAATAAGTAATGTAATAACGCAAAAATCACGGCTGAAAGTGAACTTCTCATAAGGAAGGTTACTCGCGGACAAGAATTTGATCCTCAATAAACAAAGAGCAACCCCAACAGATATTATATCAAGATCTGTTGGGGCTTGTTTTATGAATTATTTGGATAGAAAGGCAGAAAAAGATATTTCCAGAATAGGACTTGGGAAGTTTTCTTCTATCCACCCCATTCTCTTGCTATCATCGTCAAACCAAACTTGAAATTTTACTGTTTCATCTGGAACAAATGAGTTGGAATTGTCAAAGCACGGTCCGCTTATCTTACCATTCAGCAATGTTCCAACAATATGATACCATCCGTTGTAGCTATCCTTTTCACTTCCAAATACTTCTCCTGGCTTTCGAGGGTCAATGCCTAAACTGTTCAGAAAATTCACAACAGTAGACGAACAAGACATAATTGCATCCGGAAAGCGTTGGCAACAATCACAAGAGCATACTTCATTCGTTGCAACGGAAAAATCGCTTGCATAAAAAGCTCTGGTCTTTTCAACATCAACATCTATCGTATATCTACCAAAATTAAATATCATGATAAACCTCCTTTTATCGCAAGTTTCGCCTTTGTATTACAAATGCTTCGGGCAATGCCCATACCCCTAAAGTGCGCGCATCCTGAGGCTCCCTCCGGGAGGGAGCTGGCGCCGTAGGCGACTGAGGGAGAACGCGTTGCCGCGAAATGATTTTTGTCTCACCACTCCGCAGGCTCCTTCCACCACTTCGTGGTCCCCCTCCCTCCCAGAGGGAGGCAATCGCTATGTGCATCTCACCGATAAACTCCAATTTATCTCAATCTCTCTCCCAATCTGTATCGATCTCGATCTCGGGATAGGGATTAATCTTCAGATGCTCCGCCGTAGGCTTGCCCTGCATCTTCGCGCGCATAAATTCAAGAAATTCGGCAAAGTCGGGGAATTTATGGCGGTGACCGCCCGGACGGAACCAAGCGCCGACGTTATCTTCGCATCCGAGATAGCGATAAGCCTCTTTTACTCCGCAGAAATTCATCCACGCGCCCTTGGGATTGATCCAATAGTCTTGCATCCCCTCGCACTGAAGGTAATATCTCGGAGCGGTAAGCGCGCCGAAGAAATGCATATCGTAGGGAAGTTCGGTCTCACGGTTGACGTAGTCGTTAAGCTTTTCGCCCATCCAATGGGGGAAGGCTTCCAGCATATCGGGGATCTCCTCGGTCTTGCCTGCCCAGCCGTAGCCCGTTTCCTTGAGTCTGTAACTGTTGGCTCCGTGACAGCCGCTGTTGTTGGGACACACGAATTTGATGCGAGTATCAGCCGCCGCAGCAAGCATTACGGTCTTGCCTCCGCGCGAGTGCCCCGTGATGGCTACGTTTTCGACGTCTATGTAGGGGATTTGAGCAAATGCGTCCATGACCGTCATATATCCCCACGCCCAAGCGGAGATGGCGGTAAATGACTTGTGCTCGGGGTAGACGTCGTAAAGCCCGCCCACGCGACCTGCGTCTTTGTCGTCGTTTGCAAGCTCGAGACGGTTAAATCTGGCTACCGCGATCTTCATAGCGTTTGCCTTTGCTATCGTGTCGCTTTCGCAGTTGTTGTAGCAGCCGTCGCCTGTGAGCAGAACGGGATATTTCGCGTTTTCACCGTTGGGTGTATGTGGAACGGAGATATCAATAAGGAAGGAAACTTGTCTTTCTTGGGTTCCCGCAAAAATTTTATACACGTTGGCGACACCTTCAAATTTTAAAGGGGTCAGCCTTACGACTTTGACTATCTCGGGACGGGGAGGCATACCGCCGTACTCGATATCGCATATTTTATTGAAAAGCTCGTCTCGGTTAGCGAACCATTCGTCGGGAGTCATGCGAGTTCCGTCCTCTTTCAGAAAAGGGTCGGGGAGCTTGCCTAAAATCTTGACGCTCATATCTGTTACCTCGCTTGCGTAAATCCTGCTCAAAATGTGTTTTGAGTTTGTGAAATCATTATATCAAATCATTATTGAGATGTCAATAACTACGCAAAAATAAAAAGAGAGAAAAAGATGTTTTCGTCAATTTTTGTTTAGGTTTGAACGGTTTCTGATTATTTTAGTGATATGCCTCGCTATGCTCAGCGTGATATTTTTGCTTCGCAAAAGTGATATTGCTCCACTTCGTTTCGCAGTGATATTATATTCGCCTTGTTACTTCCAACGCGCGAAGCGCATATCACTGCCGAAGGCAATATCACGCACGAAGTGCATAGAATTCGCCAACGGCGAATATAACTGAAAAACGACAAGCTTCTTGCGAAACTTGTCGTTTTTTTGGGCTAATAACTATAATTTTAATACAAAATCAGTCAATCATGCCTAATTCCTTCATGGCTTGAATAAAGGTATCAGCTTCGCCGTTTAGGTTGGCTTTCTGTGTTGCTTCGATGTCATACCAAGCATACTCAAGTCCATGAATAATGATGGGAAGTTTTTTGCCAAAATGCGCTTCTGTATATCCTTCCGATTGCAGTTTTTTTGCTACCGTTGCAACAATCTGCAAAAGTTCATAATGACCGACTGGACCTTTGCCGATATAATTGAAATCTTCGTCGTAACAATCATCGTCTTCTTCACCGATATTGTTAATGCCGTTTTCCTTGTACCACTCAAAAAGCAGATTGGTCAATTCGTTAGGCTCATCGGGGTTAATGATGGGAAATTCGTCTTGTCGCCAAAAAGCATAGTTCCAACGTTCTTCATCATATAGATCTGCGCCATCACAATCAGATTCTGTATTGTAGCTGATTGCAAAGGATGACACGTTGCTGAACTCCTTGTATTCATAGCTTTCATTAGAGTAGACAAAAAAGGAAATTGCATAAATATCGGCTTCAGACCACGTGTCCATGATCGACTTTACTTTTGAGTATATTTTTTCTGTAATATTGATCATTATTGAAACTCCTTTGTGTTGATTTGACTTAATTATACCATAATAATTCAAAAACCGCAATCCCTTTGTATCAGAATTGCGGTTTTTGTTTGGCGGAGAAGGAGAGATTCTCTAGGAACGCAAGCGTTCCGTTGCACTGTTGCAACTACAGTTTTCTTCTGCCCTCGCTATTTGCACGCAAATAACCGCTCGGTTGAAGAAACCTAAGTTGCTGCCACTCCTTAGCGCTCCCTTCATCTCGCACTGCGAGCGGTCGCGCACGTCCCTCTCGCGCCTCCGGCGCGATCGTCAAAATCGACTTCGCAAAAAAAAGACCACCCAAATGGGCAATGTCATTAAGTTAAGAAAAGAACCAAGTTCAGAAATGGACTTGGCTCTTTTTTTTGCAAAAAAGTTAAAGAAATTTCGAAAAAGGGGTTGACAAAAAGGCAAAAGTGTGCGGTCGATTTTATTAGCTCGCTAAT
>JAZMZI010000139.1:0-7866 GCA_045585895.1 Eubacteriales bacterium | reverse complement strand
GTCGTGACGAATAAAAATGCGGCTTGCTGCTTTTTTATTCGTGAGACCCCCCTACCCTTAAGCGGCGTTTCTTTGGTGAGAGCAAATGCCCGGCATTTGCGAGCCGAAGCGTAGCGTAGGCAGTTTTCATTGCCGACGCGGGCAAGAAATGAACAAATAATAAACTCGCCGTTAAACCCCAATTTAATTGCAACTAATTTTACATTTCCTCTTGAAAAGGTCGTAATATTTTGGTATAATATAATTTAGCATTTATTTTCGTGGTAAAAAACGAAAGGAAGTAAAAATATGACTTGGGACGAACTCAAAAAAGCTTGTGAAAGCTGTGAAAAATGCGAACTGTGCCAGACGAGAACCAACTGTGTTTTCGGTGTCGGAAACGAAAATGCCGACATCCTTTTCGTCGGTGAAGCCCCCGGTGAGCAAGAGGATCTTTCGGGTATCCCCTTCGTCGGTCGCGCAGGCAAGCTTCTCGATAAATTTCTCTATGCCGTTGATATAGACCGCGACAAGGTCTACATAGCCAATATTCTCAAATGCCGCCCCCCGAAAAACAGAGACCCTCTCCCCGCGGAGGAGGATGCTTGCATAGACTATCTTCGTCAGCAGGTTGCGCTCATTAATCCTAAAGTTATCGTCTGCCTCGGCAGAATTTCGGCTATGAGACTCATCAAGCCCGATTTCAAAATAACACAGGAGCACGGTCAGTGGTTCAAAAAGGGCAACTATCTTATGACCGCCGTATATCATCCCGCCGCAGTCCTCCGCGACCCCCGAAAGAAAGAGGACATGCTTGAGGACATGAAGAAGATCAAAGAAAAAATTTCGGAATAAGAATAATAAGGAAAGAAAAATGAATTTCGACAGACTTTATATCGTCGTCGCAACTCTGTTCGTCATACTGGCAGTGGGATTTCTCTGCCGCAAGGTGAAGATCATTGACGACACAGCCTCCAAAAAGCTCTCGCGGCTTATCCTTACGATAGGTCAGCCCGCGATGCTTATAAGCTCTCTCGCGGGCGCTGAATATAACGAAGAAAACCTGAAGACCGCTATTATTATGCTGGTTCTCGGTTTCGTATTCCACATTTTCCTCGCGGTGATCTCATTTGTATTTGCGCTGCCGCTGAAAAAGAATCTCGACGAGCAAAAGCTCTCGGAATTCGGATTTATGTTTGCAAACTGCGCCTTTATCGGATTTCCGATCTTCAATGCCATAATAGAAGGCGAGGGACGCGGTCAGTTTATGGCGTCCTTCCTCTGCATCAGCTTCAACGTTCTGCTCTGGACTTGGGGCCTTATCATTATGGGTCGCCAAAGAAACGATATCAAGCTGACGGTAAAAAAAGCCTTCGTAAACTTCGGAACCATCCCATGCCTTATAGGATTTATCCTTTTCCTTCTGAAAAATCCCGCTATAAACTTTCAAATTGGCAACGTAGCGATCCACGGCCTGACCCTCCCCGCGTTTATTGCCGATGCCGCAAAGTATCTTATGAATCTTTGCACGCCTATCTCGGTTCTCGTTACAGGCGCGCTTATCGCTACTCAAAGTCCCAAAAAGATATTTCTCAACTGGAAGATATACTATTTCAACGCCGTAAAGCTTATAGTTTTCCCCATTATCGTCTGCCTTATATCAAAGCTCTTGCTTATCATCCTCCCCTTTGAGGGACTTGAGGTATACGCAATATTCGCCACCGCCGCCGCGGCGCTTCCCACGGCAAGCTCGGTCACTATGATGGCGGAAACCTACGACTTATCCCCCGGATATTCGTCATTGACGGTTGGAACGTCGTCGGTTTTGGCGGTTCTGACCATCCCCTTCACCATGACCATAGCACAGTGGATATTGGCACTGTGACCTGAATTTAATAAAAAAATGAGAATTGCTCCGCAATTCTCATTTTTTATCGTTGGATTCATTATAATACACTATTTCTCCGGGCAGATTAAGACCCAGCTTCTCCTTTGCCATGCGAACGATATACTCTTTATCTATAGGATGATCTACCAAATACTGCAGCTCCTCGACCTCTTCGCTCAACGCGTCGAGCTTTTCCTCAAGTGCCGCCTTCTCGCGCATAAGGTAGGTGTACCTCATTACTCCCGTCGCAAAAAGCCCGAGAGAGCTTACCACAAGAACGGTAAGAACTATTCTGAGAAGAACCCTCGCATAAGGGGTAGCAACTCCCTTTTTTATTGACTTACCGAGATTTTTTGCCGTAAGGTCGCGTTCCGCGTCATTCCCTTTTTCCGAAGCTGATACGTCCTTCGCGCCTGTATCCTTTTCCTCCGTCAACATATACGACGTCCTCCTCTCCGCGCTCATCCTCACCGACCTCAACATCGGACAAAGACTCCTGCTTTTTTTCACTTCCGTGCTTTACACTATCTAATATTTTATCAAAAATTCTTCCTATTGTCAAGTGGTAAAGCGAAATAATACCGCCCACCGCACCACTCGCTTTTTTTGCCGCCGCCCTTGCCACCCTACCCAATATTTTCTTTATAATATCGGTGAGTTTCTTATTCAATTTAAGTACGACTGAACCAAGCGTGAAATAATAGAACAAAAATCCCGCCGCCATACAAAAATACGTAAGACCTCGAAATACTCCCCCCGAGCCGTAGATAAGAATTATAGAGGCTACACCCGCCGCAACCCAGAAGACTACGTCCGTAATGACCGTTACCGCAAACAAAAACACGGCAAGAACCCTCGACCCTTCGTTATCCGCATCTTCACTTCGATTGCCGTACCTCACTCCGCAAAGCATTTTAAACGCCCTTACGAAGTCGTATATAACTCCAAAGCAAACGCCGCACAAAAAGGAATTGAGTATAAGGGATATCACTTCTCTTTGTGTAAGTCCTATCATTCCTTCCTACCGAAAAGCCCCTTTTTCTGCTTTGGTCTGTCTTCAAAATAGTAGACCGCGCTGATCTTTCCCTCTACCGTCACCTTTCCTTCGGTGATATTCAAGACCGTAATATGTAATCCCTCGCCCTCGATCGCCATACTGCCGCAGAGCGTTTCGGTCAAAATTCCGCGATCGTCAAAGCTTATCACGTCAAGAACGCCACTGATCGCAATTCCCTCTCTGCCGCGTGATGAAAAGGCGTGGGCAGATTCACCCATCTCATTCATAAAAAAATACCTCCGCATATATCTTTGTATAATATATGCGGAGTATTCTCCGATTATTCAATTACCTCATAAAGCGAAGCTGCATCAGCCTTTGCCGCGTGTTCTCTTACGTCAAGCACCTTGACCTTAAGAGATCTCTGACCGAAGCTGACAACGATAACGTCGCCCTCCTTAACGTCGTAAGACGCTTTGGCGGGTCTGCCGTTTACCGTTACGTGCTCTGCATCGCAGGCGTCGTTTGCAACCGTTCGTCTTTTGATTATTCTTGAAACCTTCAGATATTTGTCAAGTCGCATTAGCCGTTAACTTTGTCCTTGAGTGCAGAACCTGCGCTGAAAGCAACGTACTTGGAAGCGGGGATCTCAACTGCTTCGCCGGTCTTGGGGTTTCTACCGGTTCTTGCAGCTCTTTCCTTAACCTCAAAGCCGCCGAAACCGGTGATCTTAACGTCGTCGCCTGCTGCGAGAGCATCGGTGATAGCGTCGAGAACAGCGTTAACTGCCTCTGCTGCCTGCTTCTTGGTGAGTCCGGTTGCCTTTGCTGCAACTGCTTCTGTAAGCTGTAACTTGTTCATAATTTTGAACCTCTTTTCATTTTTTTATTTTTCGTCCGACGCTATAAACCTGTTCTCAAACGCGTCCGACTTATTGTTTAGCTAATTATAACATATATTTTTTGTTTTGGCAAGTGTTTTTACAAAAAATAGCTAAAAATTTTATGTGATTTAACATTTATTTAACAAATTTCGACAAAAATCAGTGTTTTATTCTGTCCCAAATGGCATCAAGCTCAGTCATAGTCATATCTTCGACGTTTTTACCGTCTTTGTGAGCGCATTTTTCCACTATCTCAAAGCGGTCTATAAACTTGTTTGTCGCGTTGGTGAGAGCAAGCTCGGAGTCGGTCTTGGTCTTTCTGGCAAGGCTTGTAACGGTGAGCAGAAGATCTCCGATCTCCTCGTCGATCTCTGCCTGTTCCCCCCTCTTCATCGCCTCTCTCACCTCTTCGATCTCCTCGTAGAGCTTGTCAAAAACCGCGTCGGCAGTTTCGAAGTCAAAGAATGAAGCCTTCTTTCCAACCTTTTGAGCGCGCATAAGTGCGGGAAGCATGGGAGGAATGGCACGGAGCTTATCTGTAAGCGTTTCTCTGTGCTTTTCCTCGCCCTTTATTTTATCCCAATTAACCAAAACGTCGTCACTGTTGTTGACTTTTACCTCTCCGAAAACGTGGGGATGTCGATGGATAAGCTTTGCGCAGACGTCGTTGGTTACGTCGTATATATCAAATCTTCCCTCTTCTCTCTCTATCTGCGAGTGGAATGCAACTTGAAGGAGCACGTCGCCAAGCTCCTCTCGAAGCAATACGGGATCATCTGTATCAATAGCCTCAATGACCTCGTAGGTCTCCTCAATAAAATCCTTGCGTATGCTCTTGTGGGTCTGCTCCATATCCCAAGGGCAACCGCCCTCTCCGCGAAGCAACTGCATTACCAAAACGAGGTCGTCAAAACCGTATCTGTCTTTGCCTAAAAGGTAATCGATATTACCCTGTCTTTCCTGTTCTTTCATTTTTTCTCTTCCTTATTATTTATTATTATCAGTTATTTCTCAAAACTTTCTCTTTTGGAAAAAGATTTGATATCTCATCCTTACCAATTGCGCCGAAAAGGATCGACGTTGCTAAATACAGCGCAGCCGCCAGCGCGACCGAGCAAAGAGTTATAAGCGAGCCTTCTCCCAGCCAATGGGTGAAGGTATTGTATGCAACCCTCGCCAGAACTACGGATATTGCCGCCGCAAAAAAAGGGCGGATCATTATGCCGAGAGCGCGAGGGGCGTTTTTCATCTCCCGACCGATAAAATAAAAATTTATCGCGTTGATCAACGCGTTGCAGAAAAATGTACTGATCGGCGCGCCAAGCAATCCGAAATTCGGGTCTCCTATAAGAACGAACGCAAGAATTATTTTCAAGAGGGAGCCTGACACAATAGAAATTATGGGGATCACAGGTCTGCCAAAGGATTGCAAAATCGCATTTCCAACGGTGATCAGGCAGGACATAGTAACCGAGAGACCAAGGATCGAAAGCAGGGGCGCGGTGGCTTCAACCGCCGCATCCTGACCCGAAAATATCAAAGAAAGCACAGGACGGGCAAAAAGCGCAAGTCCAACTCCTATAGGAGTTGAAACAAACGCGGTAAGTCTTAGCGCCTCCTCGCATATTCTCAATTTTTCGTCCTCGTCCTTCTCTGCGGCGGCTCGCCCCAAAGCGGGAATAAGCGGCATAGCTACCGACGTTACGAGAGCAGGCGCCAGCGAAAAAAGCGGCAGAGCTAACGTAGTATAGTTTCCGTAGGCGGCGAATGCATCTTGGCTGCTATACCCCACGGATTGAAGTCGGCGCAATATCATCGACATATCAATGACCTTCGTAACGCTTATCACCGACGAGGAAAGGGTTACGGGAACGGCGATCTTCAAAAGCCTCGGGATCACTCCGTGGGAGTCCTGCCCCGCGCATATCGTTTTTTTAGTTCTCTCAAGCCTTTTTGTGATAACGAGATAGAGTGCCGACGCCGCAGTTCCAAGTGTTAGTCCCACCACCGCCATAGCCGCTACGATAGGGGTATCGGCACCCGAATTTAAAGCAATAAAGGCAAAAATCAGACCAAGTATCAGCTTACCGAGAGCCTCGATAACCTGAGATACCGCTGTGGGCAACATTCTGCCCTTGCCCTGAAAATAACCTCGGTACGCGCTTGACAAGCATATGAGCAGGACGCAGGGGGCGATTGCAAAGATCGACGCCGCGGCGTTGCGGCTTCCCAAAAATTCGGCGAAGGGCTTGGCAAATATTAAAGACAAAGCCGTACCTAAAGTACCGAGTATCAGAAAGAGCTTAAGCGCGCCGCGGAAGATGCGCGCGGCACCCGATTCTCCCTCTTTTTCCGAGGATATCATCACCGACATAGCCACGGGAAGTCCCGCAGTGGCAAAGGAGCAAAAAAGCGCGTATATCTCATACGCAGAATTGAAATATCCCATGCCCTCGCTGCCCAAGAGCCGGAGCATGGGAATTTTATATACGAGTCCGATTATTTTTACGATCACCGCGGATAGCGAAAGTATTAAAACTCCCGACGTGAAATTATCGCGTTTTTTGCCTTTTTCAATACCTTCTGCCACCCAAAACACCCCATTTTAATCGAAATAGTGAGCAATAACTCTCCTGCTTTCGCTCTTGAGCTTCTCCTCATCAATGGTAGTGTATGCGCCTCTGTCGTAAAGTATGTTACCGTCAGAGAGGGTCATAAGGATATTCTCCTCGGTCATAGAGTAGCAGATCGCAGATTCAAAACTGTAATACGGAATATTGTTGAAAGCACCAAGGTCAACGAGGATAAGGTCTGCCGCGTTGCCGACCTTGATCTCTCCGCAATTCTCTCTTCCCTGCGCAATTGCGCCGTTTTGGGTTGCAATTTTTATCATATCGGAAGCAAGAGTGACCGAAGGATCGAGATCGTTGTCCTTATGTATAAGAGCCGCAAACTGCATCTCACGAAGAACGCTTAAACGGTTATTGGATGCCGCGCCGTCGGTGCCGAGAGTGATATTCACTCCCGCATCCTTCATTTTTTTATAAGGCATAATGCCGCTTCCGAGCTTCAGATTGCTGACGGGGTTGTGAGCAACGCTGACACCCTTTTCAGCCATAACTTTTATGTCGCCGTCGTCAACCCAGACCGAGTGCGCGGCGGTAACGGGCACGTCAAGCACGCCTGCGTCAAGGAAAAATCTCGTGGGAGTGACTCCGTGGCGTCCAATGCACTCGTCGTGCTCGCTTGCAGTCTCGGAAATATGAACCTGAATACCCGTATTTCTCTCTTTCGCAAGCATACCGACGTATCTCGCGCATTTTTCCACGTTTGTATACTCCGCGTGGAGCGACATATCGATCTTAATTCTGCCGTCGGCTCTACCGTTCCAGCGGTCAAAGACGTCAATAGCCTCTTTGATTCTGGAATCGTTATCGCAATCGATCTCGGGATCGAATGATACGATAGAACGGGAAAGATTTGCCTTAACTCCGCTCTCCTCAACCGCCCTTGCGGTATCGTCAAGGAAGAAATACATATCCGAAAAGGAGACCGTACCGTTTCTTATCATTTCCGCGATCGCTACCATAGAGCCGTAATACACGCTTTCGGGAGTAAGTCTGTCCTCAGCCGGAAAGATGCGCTCGTTGAGCCATCTTTGCAGAGGCAGATCGTCACCGTAACCGCGGAAAAGAGTCATTGCGCTGTGACAGTGGGTGTTATAGAACGCGGGCATAAGAAGATTTCCGTTACCTTCGATAATCTTTTCTGCGTTCTCCGCAGGCATCTCTTTGCCGATATAGGCTATTTTTTTGTCCTTCACCAAAAGATTTACCGTACCTTGGTATCCGCAAAATTCGGGAAGGTTTACGTTTTTAAATAAAATGCTCATTTTTTATCCTTAAATATTATGTTTAGAAATTGGGGTTTAGCGGTCAGTTAAACGTTGTCTGTTTGAAAGTTTTTCCGTCGCTTTTTTCAAAAAGCGACCGCTGATCCAACGCGCGGAGCGTTGGTCGCCGCGCGCACGCGGCGAAATCTCCTATACGCGCTTTTCTTTTTGCTAAGCTTTTTCTTTTGCGCTTCTTCTGCCAAAAGAAAAAGCGGACATAAAGTTTA
>JAZMZI010000138.1:0-7877 GCA_045585895.1 Eubacteriales bacterium | reverse complement strand
AACTCTCAAACATTTTGTATATCTTCCGCTCTCGCGGTTAGATCCTTGTTTGAGCTATTTATCTTAGCTTCTTTTACTTTTTAGAGTTGTGTTTCTTTACTCTTAGTTTTTTGACAGATCTGTATTTCGCACTTGCTTTTTGCTTTGTACTTCTATCTTCTGTTGTTCAATTGTCAAGGTTCAATTTCGTGCTCTCAAACGAGCGCTCGACTATTATATCACTTTCCGAGGCACTTGTCAATAGGTTTTTGAAAAATTTTTCAAAAATTTTTTCGACATTTTCAGGCTCTCAAGCGGCTGCCGTTTTGCGCGGCAACTCGACTATTATATCACGTTCTTTTTCACTTGTCAATAGGTTTTTGAAATATTTTTCAAAATTTTTTTGTGCGGTTTCCTTCATTATTATATAATAAAGTGCCACTTTTAACAACAAAACCGAAATTTGATCTAAAAAATCCAACAATTCGCACAAAGCAGCAATTTTTGTCTCACATTCATTAAAATTTGTCTTGAAACTGCGCACAAAATGTCTTATAATTGAATCAAGGATGCAATCCATCCAACCAAACGATCACAGGAGGATCAAATTATGTCTTTACCGATTGCAATTCAGGTATATTCCGTAAGAGACGCCGCAAACGCAGATCTTTACGCTACCTTGAAGAAGATCAAAGAAATGGGATACGACGGCGTTGAGTTTGCCGGTCTTTACGGAAATAAGCCCGAAGATATTAAGTCTTGGTGCGCAGAGCTCGGACTCGTACCCGTTTCGGCTCACGTTCCCTACGTTGATATGTTGAAGGATCCCATCGGAGTTCTTTCGGCATACGCAGAGATCGGTTGCAAATACGTAGCCGTTCCCTACCTTTCCCCCGAGCACCGTCCCGACAACGCAAACTTCCCTTACGTAGTTGAGTTTATCGGAATCATCGGCAAGGCTGCCAAGACCTTTGGCATCCAGCTCCTCTACCACAATCACGATTTTGAATTTTTGAAGATAGACGGCAAATACGCCCTTGACATTCTTTACGATACCGTCCCCGCAGACCTGCTCCAGACCGAGCTTGACACCTGCTGGGTAAACGTCGGCGGAGAAGAGCCTGCGGCTTACGTCAAAAAATACACAGGCAGAGCACCCGTAGTTCACCTCAAGGACTTCACCGGCGAGAAGAGCGAAGATATGTACGAGCTTATCGGCATTGAAAAGAAGGCTCCCACGAGACCTTCGGGCTTCGAGTTCCGCCCCGTAGGCATGGGACTCCAGAACTTCCCCGAGATCCTTGCGGCTGCGCAGGATGCTGGAGCAGAGTGGGTAGTAGTTGAACAGGACCAGGCAACTATGGGTCTTACTCCCCTTGAAAGCGCAAAAAAGAGCATCGATTACCTCAAGAGCTTTGAATGGTAATTAAAAATTTCTACATTATTTATATTGGAGGAAAAAACAATGGCTGAACAAATGGACAAGAACCTTGATTACAACGTAAAACACGATGAAGTTGTGATCGATACCAACAAGAAAATGAGAGTCGGTATTATCGGTTGCGGTTGGATCGCAGACTCCCACATGATCTGCTACAAGGCTATGCCCGACGTTGAGATCGTTGCGGGCGCCGACCTTATCCCCGGCAAGGCTGCCGCTTTCATGAAGAAGCACGGCATTGAGAACGCAAAGACCGATTACGCATCTCACAAGGAAATGCTAGACGACGAGAGCTTGCAGCTCGACGCAGTTTCTATCTGTACTTACAACCGTCAGCACGCGGAGCCTGCTATCTACGCTCTCAAGAAGGGCGTTAACGTAATGCTCGAAAAGCCCTTCACCGTTACCCTTGACGAGGCAGTTGAGGTAATGAAGGCAGAAAAGGAAAGCGGAAAGGTTATTTCCATCGGCTTCCAGCCCAGACTTGACGCCAATATGCAGCAGATCAAGAAGATCGTTGAATCGGGCGAGCTTGGTCAGATATACTACATTCAGACCGGTGGCGGACGCCGCCGCGGCATTCCTACCCCCTTTGGAACCAGCTTTATCGAGGATAAGACCGCAGGTCTCGGCGCACTTGCTGATATCGGTTGCTACTCCCTCGACCTCGTTCTTAACGCTCTCGGCTATCCCAAGCCTCTGACCGTTTCGGGTTACAAGTCCGATTTCTTCGGCAAAGATCCCAACTATTCCGGCTATCCCGAAGCAAAGAGAGCAGAATATGCGGAGAAGTTCGGCGTTGACGACTTTGCGGCAGCGTTCATCCGTCTTGAGGGCGGCATTATCCTCGACTTCCGTATAGCTTGGGCTATGAACCTTGATCCGTCGGGCGACACCATCATCATGGGTACCAAGGGAAGCCTTCGTATTCCCTCCACCGAGTGCTGGAACGGCACCTTCTACAGCCCCATGAAGATCTATCACGAGGTTGCAGGTCTCCAGACCGTTACCGAAATTCCTCTTATTCCCAGTGGCAAGACCCTTCAGGACGGTCTCTTCTACAAGAAGATCCGCTCCTTCCTCGACGCCGCTAAGTACGGCAGACCCGCGCCCGTTCCCACCTCTCAGATCATCTACAACCAGGCAATTCTCGACGGTATTGCTCGCTCCGCCAACGCAGGCCGCGAGGTTGAGATCGTTATTCCCGAAGTTTAATTCAAAACAAACAAAAAGCGCAGGAGAGCCGAAAGGTTCTCCTGCTTTTTGATTTATACATCGCTTATTTACCGTTATAATATGCCTTAAGAGTCTCGGCGGCGGCATAGGACGCATAGGACGAGCCGTGGGCGTTATCCTTTTCCTTGGTGTCATCAGGTTCTATCAAAACCGACACGATTATCTCGGGATTGTTATAGGGCGCGGCACAAACGAAAAATCTGTTATCGTTTTTTCCGTCGCCTCTCTGCGCCGTTCCCGTCTTTCCTCCGACGGTCACGGGAATGCCGTTCATATAATAGGATGCCGCGGCATCCTCGCTCACCATCTGCTTCATTCCCTGCTTCACGGTATTTACCGCCTCGGCAGAAAGCGCTATGGAATCAACGATCTCGGTCTTATTCTTAAATACCGACTCTCCGCTATATGTCTTGACCTCTTTCAAAAGAGTTACGTTGCGTCGACTGCCTCCGTTAAGTACGGTAGCTATGTAGTTGGATATCTGCAAAGGATTGAACATGTTGTCGGACTGACCGATAGCCGCATACGCCGTATCTACCTGTCGCCATTGAAGTCCCTTGCTCTCATAATACTCCTGACCCGCAAGTATACCGATCTCTTCTCTTATCTCTATACCCGTAGCCGAGCCGAGACCGTAAGCCTTGCAATAAGTATTCATATTCTCAATTCCGAGGCGCGGTCCTAATTCGTAAAAGTAACAGTTACAGGAGACCTCAAGAGCATAGGCTGCGTTGACCTGACCGTGCTGACCGGGATAGACCCAGCATTTTGCACCGTAATCGGGGTCTATACCTCCGCAATAAAAGCATTTTGACGAGGTAACGGTTCCCGTAGTAATTCCCGCGGCAACCATTCCGACCTTGAATACCGAGCCGGGAGTGTAGGCGCTGAGGGCGCGGTTTCTCAGAGGGGTATAGGGATCTTTTGCAAGGTCGTTATAATCGCTTCCGAAGGTCGTGAGATCATAAGTAGGATAGGACGCTATCGCAAGCACCTCGCCGCTTTCGGGGTCGATCGCCGTAAGAGCGCCCGCACCCGAATCGTTGAATTTGGCAATATTCTCGGCAAGCGCCTTTTCTGCGGCGATTTGCAGATCTATATCAATGGTTAGATAGACGTCCTTGCCCGGAACAGGATCTTTTTCGACGTAGCTTCTGATTATATTTCCGTCTTTATCCTCAACTACGACTCTCACGCCGTCGATACCGCGGAGATACTGCTCGAACGCCGCCTCGCAGCCGTCGATACCCACGATATCGTTCATTTCGTAGCCCTGAGACTTATAATACTCCCAGTCCTCGGCAAGTATTGCTCCCGTTCTTCCGAGAATGTGGGACGCATAACCCGGATAGGCGTAATTTCTCGTGGCTGACGACTCAAAATCCGCGCCCTTTACGTTTATCTCCTTAACGTAGGTCATAAACGCAACGTCTACGTTTTCAGCAAAGGTATAACGGGCATATACCGAAAAATCAGCAACCTCCATATCGTATCTTACGCGAAGGATAGCGTCTGTTTCCGCATTGGTAAACTTATTCTTACCCGATTCGTCGGTCTCGTCGATCTTATATCTTTCCACGTACCATTCTGCGATCTCCGCCGCCTCGGGGAAGGCATCGGGGTTTTCCTTATAAAACGCGTCAAGACCCGACACCGTAAGCTCGGTCTTTTTCTGAGGTGAGTCGGTCTCAAGCTCGTTTTGAGCAATACGCTTAAGGAGTCTGTAATACAGGTCGGACTCCCCGTCGCGAGCCTCCGTCTTGTAAGTATAGTTGGGATATGTCCCGTCAAAGGGGAAGCCGGACTCGGTCCTGTTAGCTTCAAGTCCCTTTTCCTTTAGCGCATTGACCGCCTGCAATATGGTAACGTTTCTCTCCTGCTGAGTCGCCGCCATAGCGTCGTAGTCAAAGACCATATCGTAGGAATACTCGTTGTAGACCAAAAGCTTTCCGTTTCGGTCGTATATCTCTCCGCGCAGAGCGCCGATAGGCTCGCGCCGCGTATACTCGCCCGTAACTATCTTATCGTCGGGGTCAGCCGTGGCAACTATATTGAACATTCTGACGAAATACACAAGACAGACCAGAACGAACAGCGAAGCCACGAAAAAAATACGGAATGAGGGCTTTTTAAGTAAATTTCTCATAAAAACCTCCATTCCGTGTAATCATATCATTTTCTCACCCGACAGTGGGCGGTATAAGACTTATAACAAATTCCAAAGCGTAGACGAGCAAAAGCACGATAACGCCCGCGTTCAAAAATGCCGCTCCAAACGCCTTTCCTCTGGGAGGCGCGGGCAGATTTCTTTCCAGAACTATTCTTTTTCTGAAAACTATCGGCAACACTATCGCCGAGATCATAGAAAGCACGAAAAATGCAACAAATGCAAGCTCGGCAACGAAAACAAATCCGTATTCCCCGTAAAAAGAAGCAACCTCTTCAAAATTATCAGGGTCGAGCGTTTCAAGTGCCTCCGTCATTTTGGTAGTGCCAAGATCAAGATAAGACGTCACCACACTGCCGACGAAATTGATGGCGGCGTGCAGACCGATCCCGTACCAGACGTTACCCGTACTGTAATAAACGTATCCGAAGACGAGTCCCAAGGCAAACGCGTAGAAAAACTGATAAAAGTTCGCGTGCATAAGTCCAAAAAGAAGCGCCGAGAAAAAAACGCTTACGAATCCGCCGTATTTATGGGTTCTGTCTATCAGCAGCTTTCTGAAAACAAACTCCTCGCCTACGGGAGCAACCACGCACAAAAATATTGCGGTTATCCACATATTGTCGTAGTCTATCATGGTCTCAAGAGCGTTGGAGTAATCATATCCCACCGCTTGAGTAAAGCCCCACATAACGCCCTGACCCACAAAGTTGCCGATATACATAAGACCGAAGCTTACCACTAAGATCAAAAGCCATTTGCCAAAGCCCATTCTCTTTTTTTCTATGGGGGCGCTCTCGGCTCCGCAGAGCAAAAGCACCAAGAAAAGCCAAGGCAGTGCAAAAACGTACAAAGAAACGGGAGTTATCGCATTGAGAAACAACGTGTTTTCAATAACGTCGGGATCGAACATCATAGCTATCAGTTGTATTATCAGCGCCGCCGTCAGCGAAGCAACAGCGTAAAGAGCGTATCCGAATCCGATGATGTTAAAGCTTTTTCTCGCCTGACGGGAGTCAAAATTTCCCGATTCGGGCAGTTCCGTCATAAAAGAGTCGTTACCTTCAGGAGTATTCGTGTTCCAAAACATTCCGTTATTATTCATCTCTCATCCTCCCTGAACTCTGAATTATCTGTTTTTATAAAGTATTCCGCCGGGTATTATCGACGGCTTTTCTATAAGTTTGGCAATGCCAATGCACTCGCAATCCATGGGATTTCTTGCCACCGTAACGCGAAGTCCCGTTTTCATACGGATAAGCTCGCCGATACCGTATATATTTGCGCCGCCGCCAACGAGCATTATGCCAAATTCCGAAATATCTCCCGCGATCTCGGGTGGAGAGCTTTCGAGCACGCTCGTGATGGTACGGCAGATCGCCTCAAGGCCCGAATGAATTGCTCCGTGAATATCCTCGGAGCTGACTCTTACGGTCTGGGCGCATTTAAGTCTTTCGTTAAGTCCGCTTACGTCAATCAAGCCTCTCTGCGCTCCGGGCACCGCGCTGCCAAGTCTGACCTTGAGCATCTCCGCGGTCATTTCGCCCACGAAAAGCTCCTTTTTGGTTCTCAGATTATTGATTATAGCCGCGTCAAGCTTATCGCCCGCAAGCTTTATGGCGCGCGAGCGCACCAATCCGCCCGAGCTTATGACCGCGACTTGAGTCATTCCGCCGCCTATATCAACTATCATACAACCGCGAGGGCTGTTAATATTCAAGCCCGCGCCAACAGCCGCCGCCATCGACGAGCCGACGACGCCAACCGCCTTGGCTCCCGCCGCAAAGATCGCATTCTCTACCGCAAGTCGCTCGACCTCGGTGCAGTTTTCGGGAGTGCTGACCAAAACCACGGGACGGTTGAAGAGCGACAGCGCCTCGGTCTTGACGAAATACTCGTGTATCATCATCGCCGCGACCTCGAAATCGGCAACCACTCCGTTTCTGATAGGTCTGTAAGCCTCCATGTTGGAGGGGGTCTTGCCTATCATTTTTTTCGCTTCGCTGCCGAGAGCCACGACTGCGTCTTTGTGCTTTTCAACCGTCACCACGGTAGGTGATCGCAGAACTATTCCCTTGCCCTTGATAAACATTCGCGTATTGGACGTACCAAGGTCAAGTCCTATATGCTTTGGCATTTTTACCCCCTCCTTTCTATGGATTTTTAATTTCAGCTTTATTAAGCCTTCAAAGAATTAAAATCAATTCCGAATTCGTTTTTCAGCGTCTTATAAAGAAGATTCACGGGAAGACCGACCACGTTGAAATAATCGCCCTCAAGTCCCGAAACGTAGAGCGACGCAAGACCCTGTACCGCGTATCCCCCTGCCTTATCGTAGGGCTCGTCGGAGCTTATATAGTCCTCTATCTCACAGTCCGTCATTTCGTCAAAGATCACTTTGGTTTCCGATGCGCCCGCAAATTCTTTACCGTTAAGATAAATATACAGACCGCTTACCACCGAATGAGCTTTTCCCGAAAGCATTTTTATCATTCTTCGGGCGTCTTCTCCATCGCGCGGCTTGCCTAAAAACTCGCCTTCGGCATAAACCAGCGTATCGCTGGCGATTATAAGGCAATCTGTCCCCTCACCACGACCGCAAAGATATTCAAGCACCGCACTGCCCTTTACGCGAGCCAGCGCCGCCACTCTTTCGTGGGGGTCGGCGATATCACAGCTCTCGTCGGCATCCGCCACTATTACGTCAAATTTAACACCGAGATTTTGAAGTATCTCTTTTCTTCTCGGCGACTTGGATGCTAACACAACTCTCATAACTTTTTCACGATCTCCCGCATTTCAAGGCAGACTTACCCATATTATTACTCATTATACATTATAACATAAAGAACCGTCAAATGCAAGGGCAAAGAGACAAGATTTTCTCAATATTCACCAAAAATTCGACAAAAAAAGGGGCTGGCTCAGTTAGATGCAGAAGGCGTGGTTTGGTTCTCGTAGGCGTACAGGAGTACGCCAGAGAGCCAAAACGCGTCTAAAAAGCCACACAAAATGAGGAAATCCGCCGAAAAATCGGCGGATTTCGACATTATA
>JAZMZI010000137.1:0-2796 GCA_045585895.1 Eubacteriales bacterium | reverse complement strand
GCTTGAGCTTGCGGCGCATATGCTGGAGGTCAGCCCCGTTTTCGCAGCAAGTAAGCCGAAAATTGAGGTTCATCCCCTCGGTATCGGCGGCAAGAATCCCCCAGCGCGACTTGTTTTCGACGGAATAGAGGGCAAGGGAATTGCCGTATCAATGATCGATATGGGAACTCATTTCCGCCTTATCTGCGCCGACATCGAGCTTGTAAAGTGCCCCGAAAGCATGCCCAATCTTCCCGTCGCGGGAGTAACTTGGAAAATTCTTCCCGACTTCGCCGAGGGAACCGAGAGGTGGATAGAAGCGGGCGGCGCGCACCACGCGGTGGTCTCTACCGCCCTGACGAGAGCCGACATTGAGCTTTTCGCCCGACTTACCGATACCGAGCTTATAGTTATCGGATAAAACGGTTATAAATAATTTTACGCAATGCAAAAGGCTGAGTAGATTTGATTTTCTACTCAGCCTTTTAAATCTAAAGTAAAACAATCGACGTTCCGTGAGTTGGCCCGTTTAAAACGGCGCCTTTTCTGAGCTCGGGAAAAAGGCGGTAATTCTTGGGGATTTCGGTTGGCGGATAGCCCGTCAGCTCCTTGAAACATCTGTTAAAGCTCCGAAGCGTAGAAAAACCGCATCTTTCAGCCACATCGGATACAGAGATCTCGTTATCATTTTGCAACAGATCAACGGCGTTTGATATTCGCAGAATATTTATATATTTTGTGAATGACGTGCCGGTAAGCTTTACCATAAGCCGTGAAAAATGCGACGGTGAATAGTTATAGCGCGAGCAGGCTTCTTCAAAAGTGATGCTTGCAAAATCTCTTTGAAGCTCGGATAAAATTTGTTTGTAATTACCGTATTCCGAAGGGTCGGAAATTTCTTCTTTTCCGAGCGGCTCAAAGCGCAGGATATTAACGAGCAGCTTCAGAGTTTCGGCTTTAATGATCGAAGAATAAAAACTGTTTTTTTCAATTTGCTCTGCTTTTATCGTCTCGTAATATGAAACTATATCGTATTTTTGAGTGAGCTTTTCGGATCTCGGAGTAAGCTCGGTCACGCTTGCGGCAAGATCGCTGTCGATAAGCACGGTTATAATGACAGCGCCATCAAGGGATTCAATTTTATGTATTTGTTTACTCGGAATGAAAACGGTTTCACCTTCGCTTATTTTTAATTCCTTGTCTTCAATAAAAACCCAAGCACGACCGCTTTGGCAATAGACTATTTCCGTTTCTTCATGCCAATGAAAATTGTTTTTCAGGTTAAGCCACCGCGCAAGCTATACGGGATCGTTCGGGGTAGTTATCTTTGAATGCATAGCGAGCATAGTTTTACCCCCTTCTTGCATTATAAGTGTATTATAAGGCAAAAGGCAAGGGATGTCAAGGAAAAATCAATAAAATAATACAAAAGGCAAGGTATGTCAAGTAAAAAATCAAAAATAGACTTGAAAAACAGGGAAAAATAGTATAAAATTATATTAGCCTTAAAGATGAGGCTGACAGATTTATAATTTATAAAGAAGCCCCTCGGGCTTCGGAAAGGATTTATAATGAGTAAGAAAAGAGTTGCGCTCATAGGCTTCGGCGGAATAGGCGTTTGGCATTCAAAACATATTTTGCGAAACGACGTATGTGAGCTTGCGGGTATTTGGGATATTAAGGAATCAAGACGTGAGCTTGCGCGTGAGAGCGGCATACACGTCTACAAGTCTTTAGAGGATCTCCTCTCGGATGAGACGGTTGATATCGTTACCATCGGAGTTCCCAACGATAGCCACCGTCCTCTTGCTATTCAGGCTATGGAGGCGGGTAAGAACGTTATCTGCGAAAAGCCCGCCGCGCTTAACAGCGGAGAGCTTGCGGAGATGATAGAGTGCTCCGAGAGAACGGGAAAGCTCTTTACGGTACATCAGAACCGCCGTTGGGACGCAGATTTCCTCGTTATGCGAGACCTTTACGCGTCGGGTGAGCTTGGCGACGTTTTCCTTATCGAGTCGAGAGTTCACGGCTCACGCGGAATTCCCGGTGACTGGAGAGGAATGAAGCAGCACGGCGGAGGAATGATATTCGACTGGGGCGTTCACCTTATCGACCAGATACTTTGTATCGTCCGCGACAAGAAGCTGAAGAGCCTTTATTGCCGTACAGAGCATATAACCAACTACGAGGTCGACGACGGCTTCAGACTTGAGCTTTATTTTGAGGGCGAGCTTACCGCGAGAGTCGAGGTAGGTACGTCAAACTTTATCTCGCTGCCTCGTTACTATATGCTTGGTATAAACGGAAGTGCTCAGATCGAGGGATGGACAACTCCTTGCAAAGTCGTATCCTGTACCAATTGGAGCGAGAAGGACGTAATGCCCGTAGTTACCGCCGCAGGTCTTACCAAGACTATGGCACCCAGAGACGCGAAGACTATTGCCGAAAAGACTATTCCTCTGCCCGAATCCGAGGTCCACGATTTCTACCGCAACGTTTGCCTTGCCGTTGACGGAAAGGAAGAGCAGATAGTTAAGCATAATCAGCTTATGCGCGTTATGAAGATAATGGAGGCGGCATTCCGTTCCGCAGAGACCGGTATGCCCGTTGAGATCGAGAACGACGAGATCTGCTGATAAATTTGGGTTTAACGGCGAGAGGACGCGGGGGACGCGTGCCTCCGGTCAACATTGCGCTACGCGCAAGTTGGGTCGCTTTTTGGGAAAACTGCAAACGCGCAAGCGCGATTTGCGCGAGTTTGCTTCGCAAACGATCGCCTCCGCAAAAACTCTTAAAGCTTTTGGGCGCTCTAGTAGT
>JAZMZI010000136.1:0-12771 GCA_045585895.1 Eubacteriales bacterium | reverse complement strand
AAGTTGCCGGTGTGGCGGAATTGGCAGACGCCCGGGACTTAAAATCCCGTGATACGAAAGTATCGTACCGGTTCGAGACCGGTCACCGGCACCACGTTCGTGATTTATATATCGCGGGGTAGAGCAGCTTGGTAGCTCGTTGGGTGAACGAGCAAAAACGATTGAGTATCGTTTTTGCGAAGTGAAGCCGCACGAAGCAAGGAGTTTTCGAGCCGAGCCTGCGAGGTGAAGAAAAGGACTATGCGCCTGCGGTGGCGCGTAGCGATAACCCGGAGGGTTATGAAAATGGGGGCGAAAACCTCCAACCGCAAATTAAATATCGCGGGGTAGAGCAGCTTGGTAGCTCGTCGGGCTCATAACCCGGAGGTCATGAGGTTCAAATCCCATCCCCGCAACCAAAGAAAACCCTTGTTTCATAAGCGAAACGAGGGTTTTGCTTTTTGTTTGACTCTTTACAAAAATAGCGTTTTGTCCTTTATTTGTCCTTTATTGATTTATTTTTTGCATTGCAGAGAGCGGTTTTGTCTCTCTGCTTTTTTTGTTCTCAAAGGGGGCTCTCCCCGGCACATTCACCCCGCACCCACGGGGGTCAACCTACCAAAGAAACCGCTCTGATTTCGTTTGTTGCTTCTGTGCGCCCTCTTCCTCCCGAAAACAAACAAATCGCGTCAGAGCGCAAAATTTCGCCCCTCACGGGCATTTGTGGAGCGGAGGGAGATATAAAAAGCGGAGAGCGGCACAAAACCGCTCTCTCGTTGTTTTATACGTCGATCCCCACGATAGCGTGATCGTACATGAATCGCTTCAGCTCCTCCGGCTCGCCGGTGTTGTAATAGTTCAACAGACAAACGTTGAATTGCTCCATGTGCTTGTCACTGATCGTCAGTACTCCTGCACCCTCTGAAAGCAATATCTTATTTGCTACGGTCAAGCTCGTGCGCTTGTTGCCGTCCCAGAACAGCTGAGCACGTGCGCCCCATGCGAAAGCATTGAGGGCTTTTTCTGTTGCCGTTACGTCTGCGGAGAGGATCGCGCTGAGCTCAGCCGCTACGTCCTCATATTTTGGCACTGGTGGCAGATAGTCCGTGCCGGATATACCAACGCTACCGGTGCGGAGCTTGCCCCATTCAAGAGCCTCATTCCGCGCTATAAAGCCGTTCAGATTGAAAATGTATTCGACCGTCAACGGCTCGTCGATAGTGTTCATCAGAAACCGCCACGCGTCGCGCATGTTCAAGATCGCTTGTATATCGTCGAGCTGCACGCCCGGCACGTTGACACCGTTTAGGATCGTCTGAGTCTGAGGGAACGTCACCGCTCTATTTTCCATTTTCATCCCACAGTAGATATTGGAGTCCCACTTCTTTTTTGCAAGGAAACGGCTCTGCTCCGGTGTGAGCTTGTATTTGTCCTCGTATCTCATTGTGCGCCCTCCTGGTTGTCACGCTCTATCTTTTCCTCGATAGCCTTATTAACAAAAGCATTGACACTCTCGCCGCGCTTTTTTGCGTGTTCCTTAACAATTTGCTGTTTTCCTTTAGGGAGCATAATTGTAACGCGATCATATTTCTTTGCATTAAACGAGTTGTTATAAGAGACCTTATCAAAATTAGTCTTGTTTTCTGCCATAATATCACCTCCAAGATTATTATATCACATTCTCGCACATTTGGCAATGTGCAAAATCAACGAAAACATTGCTAAATGTTTGTGCAACTTGCATATTGACACATTTAGCAATGTGTGATATAATAGAGACACAAGGGGCGAGACCGCACCGACCAAAATTTAAATCCAAAAGGAGAAAACAAAATGAGTATCAACGACATCACCACCAAGGCTAAGGAGTTAAGGGAGCTCAAGAGAATGCAGGAAGAGCTTGCAGCAGAGATCACCGCGATCGAGGACGAGATCAAGGCGACCATGGGCGACAGTGAGGAGCTGATCGCCGGGGAGTATAAGATCACCTATAAGACCGTGAGCTCGTCGCGCCTGGATAGCAAGGCACTCAAGGCAGAGCTCCCGGAGATCTCCGAGAGATACACCGTTAAGACCTCATACCGTCGCTTTGTAGTAGCATAAAGAAAAGCCCCATACAAGACCGCACCGACCAAAGTAACGTCTGTATAGAGCTTATAACCACCACCAAGAGCGGCTACGTGCTTATTATAGCATAGCCGCTCTCAAATGTCAAGAGGGAGATTTAAAAAATGGAATACACAAAAGAAGAAACCGCTTTTATCGGCTGTGCAGTATCAGAAGCAGAAATAACGTTAGATTCGGGGATCCACCTGCTTCGCTTGTTCATTGAGCGATATTTAGATAACCAGGGAGGAATAGACCGCTTGATCTCAGATCTTCGGCTCCGTCCTCGTGGTGTTCAGATGCAGATCCACGGTATAGCCTATCTGTTAAGCGAGGCACGAAGAGAGCTCCGCACCTTTACGGAGGGGGGCGATGAAGAATGAACCAGATCCGTAACAAAGATATTCCCCTACTGGCGCGAGCCTGCCTTGAGGAGTACGGCGCGACGTCGTTTCCGGTTAATCTGTTGCATATCGCGGACGGCATGGGCGTGAAGGTTATAAAAGACAGCGACGTTCATGAGCTTCGCCCCGGCATGCAAGGCGTAACCTATTACAACTACGAGACCGGAAAGAGCTATATAATCTATGACGATTCGCTGAGTCTTGAAGAACGGCGTTTCACCGTAGCCCACGAGATCGGGCACGTGTATATGAAGCATTGGGATGAGCACAAACGCTTTCGGGCTTACATAGAGGAACTGGAGCGCAAGCACGGTCTGCGCGTGGAAAAGCAAGCGGATCTGTTTGCCCGGCATTTGCTCAAGGGAGGTGACGATCAGTGAACTATTTAGAAAACCTCACCGGCGACGAGCTCAGAGCAGTGAGCGCATACATAGAGAAGATCACAAGCACGTGGGTGCAGATAATGGATGATTCAATGCTCCCCACGTTAGCACCGGGCGACGTTGTCCAGGTGCAACCGCTCCCGGCAGAGGACGGAGATCTGGTCCTCGCAGAGATCGACGGAGAGCTATTTGTGCGCCGTCTGATCGGCGACGGAACAGAGAAGATCCTCGGGCGCGTGACGCGGATTATAAAAAGCATATAAGATAAGAGCGGCTAATCACCGCTCTTTCTTTTTGTTCTCCTCTCTGATCTCCAGCATTATCAAAAGCGCGTCAATAAATAGCCGTCTGTCCTCGTCGTTCAGAATCAGCTCCACCATATCAACGTGAGGAATAAGAGATATAATCATATTCAACAGCGCGTCGGTTAAACGATCATCCATCCGTTTCTCCTCCTTCCGGCGGCAGATCTACATCCGACAAAATGATAACGCCGCCCTCGTTTCCGTCGTCCTCGGGTGTAAATTTAGCCTTGAGCGCGCTGATCCTGGCGCGTTGCTCCTCAAGATCAAGCTCTGATTTGATCCCCTTGAGGTCTTTTATATTCTTCAGGGCGGAGCTCATGTCTTTAATATCGACGGCGCGGAGCTGCCCGGGCGTGCTTAAACATTTACAAGCTTCCTCCAGGAGCAGATCTACCGCCTTGTAAAACTTGCCGTCGATCCTGGCGTTTTCTTCGCCCACGGTCTCAAGCAGCTTAGCCTCCGCTCTCTCTGCTGCCTCCAGCTTCAGAGCGTGCCAGCCCTCTTTTTTAGCCCTCTCGCTTAACGTAGATCTTGCAACTCCGTATTTCTCGGAGAGCTTTCTATAAGACGCGGAGGGATCAGAAATATACTCGTTTTTGATTTTGCTCCAGTTCATAATCCGTCACGCTTTCGGCACGGATTCGTCCGCGCTCTTGTATAGCTTTATCCAGTCGTCAAAGCACATAGTAACAAGCCAGGGCTTATAAGACTGTCGGTGAAATACCGTCGGCGCACCGTCACGAAACCGCTCTGCATCTCTGATCGCCTGGATCATAGCGTCGGAGAGATTCAACCGCTCCACGCGCTTGACCTCGATATGTATGCCGGGGAGCCCCGACAGATCGGGAACGTCGCCGAAGGATAAGGATCCTCCGCGATCGATAGAATAACCGTGATCCCGGAGAAGAGCGGCCAGCTCGCGCTCACCGTCCGCGCCTTTTCTTTGTGATGTTTTACCCATTCCGCTCTCTCCTTTCGTAGTATTCAAGCAGCATTTTCGCCGTCGTGCATTCTTTCCACTTGTCGCAACAGTACGTTGCTAAATGCGACTTGATCGCCGTTTTATCCGGGAACCCTATGCGAGAGCTCTTTTCGCACGTGATCCTCAGCTCGTCGTCTGTGATATAAAACGGACAGTTGACTTTCCTGTGCCAGTATGAAGACATTATCCCTCCTTGACCTTCTTGTTAAGGTCTGCCGTGATTTGTCTGCACCGCTCAAGGCGACGGCTCTGATCACGGCGCAGCTGTACCACCGGGCAAACGCCGTTGATACGGTCAAAGATCCTGCGCCTGCCTATATCCTTCGCACCGGTGAGCTCCGCTGCTGTGTAGTTTGTGGTAACTATCAGAGGAACGCCGCTCTCGACCAGTTCATTGATAACAAAACACTCCGTTTCGTTGGTGTAGCCGGTGACGTTCTCTGCGCCGAGATCGTCGATCATCACGAGATCATAAGAGCAAAGGCGGTCCATATACTCGCCCTTGTCGCAACGTGTGAGCTCGTCCTTCAGCGTGACAAATTCTGTCACCTTTACGCGATAGCCGCGGCTTATAAGCTCATTTACAATACAGCAGGCAAGGAAGGTCTTGCCGTTGCCGGTGGTGGGAGAGCAGAGCGTGAGCCCTTGACCGCTCTTGCGGTATTCCTCGAAGTTGTCGCAGTATTCACGCGCCTTTTTACTCGCTTCGGGATCTCCGCCGTCGTCGTTCTCAAAGGTGTAATTTATTCTCTTGATCTTGCGACCGAAAACAAGGCGGCGACGTTGTTCTATTTGCTCCCGGCGTTTCTTTTCTTCCTCCGCTTTCCGGGCGTTCTCTACGCATTTGCAAGCAGAGCGAACGATCCCAAACTGTGGTATATTACTCTGTTTTGCTGTGCCGCACACAGTACAGTATATCAGACCGTCCTCGCCTCGTCTCTCGTTCTCCCCGGGCTCTCGATCTGCTTCTGCCATAGGTTTAATAATTCCGTCTCTTATAGCTTCGCCTAAATCCACAACTTAACCCTCCCCGAAAAACTTTTTCATATCCTCTTCGGGATCGTACTTGGCAGCTCCGCACTGCTCGTCTTGCCACTGTCCGCGGCTTAACCATTTCGCAGGGTGAGGAATAAATCTGCCGTTCTCCGTCTTCCAGCTCTCCCAGGTCTTCTGATTTTCGACAGCTGCGATCATAACCTCAAGAAGATCCTCCGAGGGATTTATCTTTTTGAACTCCCGGAGGGCTTCAGCCCTCTCCTTCTTCTTCGGATAAACCTTCCAAAACCGATCAAACGCACGCTCTGCGCTGTTAGAGAGTGTGTGTTTTACAGTGGATTTTATGTCTGTAGTAGAATCATAATCATAATCATAATCATTATCATTATCATTATCATAATCATTATCGGTATGTTTGGTATCCATCGTATACGGTGGTATACGGTCGTATACGCTCGTATGCCAACGTTTGTTAATGTTAGCGCGGTTCTTCTCACACACCGCTTGATACTTTGCGTCGTCCGTCTCAAACTGATCGCAGATCACACCGAAGACAGCTTCTGCGGCCGGGCTTAATTCTGTCTGCACAGATCCGCTCGTCTTATATTCCAATATCGCCGTCAGCAGCTTTCCACGCTCCTCGATCGTCAGACGAAGGATCGCCTTGCCGTGCTGTGGATATAGCAAAAAAGGCTTATTGTTCACTCGCTCACCCCCTCGCCTTATCCTCAAGCCATTTTTCGAGAGCTCGCCGCGGAATTAACGCCCTGCGCCCGATATACACCACCGGGAACCCCGGCTCTCTTATGAGCTTATAAGCGTATGATCGGGAGATACTGAGAGCTGCCGCGAGTTCTTCAACGGTGAGTGCTATTTTTTCATCAAGCATTCTTTTTCTCGCCCTGCGCTCTATTGTAGGCTCGATCATTCGCGCATATATTTCGGTCTGCTTGTTTGTAAATTCGGGTAATGGCTTTCCGTAGAATTGCATATTGATAAGAGCAAGAATAAGCTCCTTGACGTCGTCGCCGGAAAGGCTCTCTATCGCGGGGATCCAGTCCTCAATTATCAAAAATCCGCTTTCAAGATTTGTCACACTCTCACCCCTCAGACCCACTCAAAAAGCTTATCAGCGATTCCCAACACACGAGGATCTTGCGCCCGACCGTTACCGATCTGAAGCGTCCTTCCTTTTGCCACACCCTCAAAGTGTGCTCGCTGATAGGTGTTTGAGGATATAATTTCTTAATCTTCTGCGCCGCTTGTTTTATTGTCAGCATTTCGGGCATTATTCCTCCTCCTCTCCGATCGACTTGATAGCTGCTAAGATCTTCGCCTTTTCTTCCTCCGGGAGCTCTTCACGCAGTTTGCGCGAGAACGTTGCCTCGGCAATTCCCAAAGCTTTCGCAACTTGCCACTGTTTCAAGCCTGCAACGGCAATTTCGATTCTGATGTCTCTGTTTTTCGTCATTCTTTCACTCCTTGTCATTTAATTTCGTGCAATTTAATTCAATATTGTTCTTGACATAGAGGCGCACGTGTGCTATAATTCTATTGAGAAACAAAATTGATGATGATTTCCACTTGAGTATATTATACTCTCAAATGGAAATTTTGTCAAGGTACATTTCCAAAAAGAAAGGAATATTTTTTATGAGCATCAATATTTCCGAAAGAGTTATTGAATTACTTGAGAGTGAGAAGGGCAAATCACAGAACGACCTCGCCCTTGAGATCGGTTTAGCCCCCTCTGTTATAAGCAAGATCAAGACCGGCAGAAGCCAGGATCCCAGTGCAGAGACCGTCGCCGCTCTTGCGAAATACTTTAACGTGTCCGCCGATTGGATCCTTGGCTTGACGGATGTAAAAAGTACCGATAAAGCAACCAGGGATCTTTGCGCTACGTTTGGGCTGTCAGAGAGCGCGGCAAAAGTATTAAGCGGAGATTTTGAAATTAGAAAAATCAGTTCCTCTGTTCCTTCTATCTGGATTCTTCCCGACGACCTGCGAAAGGAATATAAATTGCAGGATATAAGATCGACGATAAACAGTCTTTTGATAGAATATAAAAAGCAAGCTGAAGCCGAAGACCGCTCTTTATTAGAGCTTATAATGACGTATAACGACATTTTGCACGGTGCAAAGAGCGGTTTGGATGATATGTTGATGCAAACTGCGATCGACAATAATCTTACAGCAGCCGTAAAAATGTTAGATCGCGAATGTAGATTTACCAATATCATTCAAGAGATCACGGCTTATTTTGTTGACAAAAAGAAAGAAGCGGAGGGCAATAATGGCAACGATACGAAAGCGTAACGGCTCTTATCAGATCCGCGTGTCCGGTGGCTATGATACAAACGGCAAACAGATCGTTCATCAGAAGACATGGAAACCCGACAAGGCTATGACCGCCCGGCAAGAGGAAAAAGAGCTTCAGCGCGTCGTCGTGCTATTTGAGGAACAGTGCGCCAAAGGTGAATTTCTCGACGGCTCGATCAAATTTGCAGACTTCGCGGCGATCTGGATGAAGGAGCACGCTGAAAAGCAACTCAGAGAGACAACGATCTTTAACTATGGCAAAATGCTCCCGACAATTAACGCTATTATCGGTCATGTGCGCCTGGACCGGCTACAACCGCGCCACTTGATCGAATGCTATAATAAGCTCCAGGAGCAAGGAAAGAAGGATAATTCAAGATACAAGCCAATTTTCGACTTTGCAGAATACCTCAAGAGCGAATCAATATCAATGAGTGAGCTGTCGCGCCGTGCCGGTGTTTCGTTGAGCACCGTTCAGACGGTGTGCAGAGGGGGAACGATCTCAGCGCAAACCGCCGAGAAGCTCGCCGCCGCCGTCGGTCGCAAAGATGCTTTTTTCTGTGTAGAATCAGACAGAACGATCTCCGGTAAAACCCTCTCCAACTATCACCGGCTTATAAGCTCGATCCTGGAGACCGCTGTCAAGTGGCAGATCATCCTCTCTAATCCGTGCTCGAGGGTGCAAGCTCCTAAGATCGAACGGAAAGAGGCGCGCTATCTCGACGAATCACAAGCCCTTGAGATCTTGTCAAAGCTCGACGGTGAGCCCTTGAAATTTCGCGCCCTGGTGACGTTGCTTTTATATTCGGGTATGCGCCGCGGCGAAATCTGCGGCTTGACCTGGGCTGACGTGGATATGAATACCGGTGTTATCGATATAAACAAAAGCTCGCTGTATCTCCCCGGCAAAGGTGTATTTGACGACAAAACAAAAAACGTCACCTCTACGCGCTCGATAAAGGTGCCGACGTTCGTTATCAATCTATTAAGGATCTTGAGAGTGGAGCAAGAGCAGAACCGCTCTGATCACGGTACCGCCTGGCAAGGAGCCCCGGGAGATATGTGCAAGGTCTTCACTCAGATAGACGGCAAACCGCTCCACCCCTGCACCGTGACGAATTGGTTTAATGACTTTATAAAGAGAAACAACCTTCCGAGCGCATCGGTTCACTCCCTGCGCCACACAAACGCCTCGCTGCTGATCGCCTCCGGTGTAGATCTACGCACCGTATCAAAGAGACTCGGTCACGCGCAAATGTCAACCACCGCCAACATCTACACTCACGCCATAAGGACAGCCGACGAGAGAGCAGCTGACGCGCTGGACGATATATTGACCCCCTCAAAGAGAGCGTAAAGGTCATTTGTCCTTTATTTGTCCTTTAATTTTACGAAATAACGCGAAATTTTATTAAATGAGATTTAACGCAATATTGAAAAAGCCTTGATATTAAAAGGTTTTAGAGAACGAGACGAAACGTTATTAAACGAGAGTTTGACAGCTCATAACCCGGAGGTCATGGGCGAGCAAGCCAAAACGATTGAGTATCGTTTTGGCGACGCGAGACCGCACGAAGCAAGGAGTTTTCAAGGCGAGTGTAAGCGAAGCGTCGAGCCGCAGAAAACGACTATGCGCCTGCGGAGGGCAATGAAAAATCCCATCCCCGCAACCAAATAAGGGCTATAAAATAGATATAGCCACGAAAAGCCTTGATTTTTCAAGGCTTTTTTGTTTTCTGCCCTTGACACGCATAGTCACGAGAAAAAGATATTGAACACTTACGGGATTTGAACTCCCCGAAATTGAATACTATTCACCTGTGCATAGGAAAAACTATGCACTTTTTTGTTGAAATTCCTTGACAAAATCTTCCTTGTATGATATCATTATATCAAGATATTATGATAGAATGATATCATTCGGTAAAAGGGGTGAAATGCTGTGGAACAGGCGACCAAAAGTGACAGAACAAAGCAAGTGCAATTTCGTATGCCTACCGCGCTTCATAATCAACTAAGAAAATTGTTGATTGATGATAATGTAAGTATGGCGGATTTGTTTAACAAAGCGGCAGAAGAATATGTCAGTAAACATTTGAAAAATAAAAAAGGGGAGCAGAAAAATGGCAGCTACTAAAATTGAAAAATACACAGAAAAACTCACCGAGCAAGAAATGAAAATCTCCAATTATGGCGAGAATGATTTTGGTTTCGTTTATGTTCAAGGAGAAACTACACCTAACTCCAATATCAATGCAGCTCTAAAAAAGGCTGGCGGCAAACCCAAGGATTGTATTTTGGATGATTTTTCTACTTCTGGTCCCGGAAAGGCAAAGCCAGAATATGTTATTACATTAAAACACGACTTGAATACAATAATCGTAGTAGAATGTAAGAATTCTGTCAAAAAACATGCAAGCGACTGCTTGGATCATCCAAAAGATTTTGCTGTCGACGGTGCTTTATATTATGCTAAATATCTGAAAGAGCATTTTAATGTGATAGCGGTTGCTATCTCTGGAGCAAAGAAATCCGATCTAAAAGTCGATGCCTTTTACTGGGCTAAAAACCAAACAAATTATGCGGAACTTACTAAATCTAAAAACATTATTTTAGAACCCGAAAACTATTTAAAATTGGTGCGCGGTGAAAAAGTTCAAAAGGCATATAGTTTATCTGAGGTGAAAGCGACAGCAGTCAATATTCACGATTCATTGAGAATAAATAAAATGACTGAAAAGCTTAAGCCTTTGTTTATAGCGGGTGTTCTTATAGCCTTGCAAGATGAAGATTTCAGCAATGATTACGATAAAATAACAAGTTTTAATACATTGTTGGATAGCAGTTTATCTGCAATAGAACGTGTTTTGTCTGACGGAGAAATCAGTAATAACAAAATAAAAGAAATCAAAAGCAAATTTTTTGAAATTGGTTCTGTTATTAAATTGAGGGCTACTCCTCTATCAGATGATAATTCTTTGCGTTGGTACATAAATCAGCTTGAAATGAAGATTAAGCCGATGATGGATTATGTAGGAAACACCATAGATGCACTTGGAATTTTCTATCACGAATTTATTAGTTATTCATCGGGGGATGGAAACTCTTTGGGTATTGTACTTACGCCCCAGCATTTAACCGAATTTATGGCAGATCTCATAAATATAGATAAAGAATCGCGGGTTGTAGATATTTGTTGCGGCAGTGGAGCATTTCTCGTAACTGCCATGGGAAAAATGTTCAAAGAAGCTGCGACGCCTGAAGATATTGAGTATATTAGAAAAAACAATCTTTATGGCATAGAGCAAGATTCTGATATACACACCCTTGCTCTTGCAAATATGATTATGCGAAAAGATGGAAAATCTCATATTTTACATGGAGATTGTTTTGATAAGAATACAATTAAAAAATTCAAAAATCTAAAAGATACTGATGGAAACCCGATTGTGTTGAATAAGGGATTACTGAATCCACCCTATTCTCAAAAAGATCATGTTGAGTTGGAATTTTTGGAACAAGAACTGGATCTCATTTGTCAAGGCGGAGAGGTAGCTGTTGTATGCCCTATGAGTTGCGCCATAGGAACGAAATTCAAGGATGTTAGAGAAAGACTGATGACAAAGCATACATTAAAAGCAGTTTTTTCAATGCCCGATGATATTTTTTATGGTCAAGGCGCGGGTACTTGTGTTTGCGTAATGGTATGGGAAGCTAAAAAGAAGCACGATTCAAAGGTATCAACATTCTTTGGATATTACAAAGACGACGGTTTTGTAAAACGTAAAAAACTTGGTCGTGTTGATGCCTATGAAAAATGGGAAACTATAAAATCTGAGTGGTTAAGATTATATCGAGAAAAAGAAGTTGTGGATGGATTAACCGCCAAAGCGTGTGTTTCTCACAACAACGAATGGCTTTGCGAAGCGTATATGAAAACAGACTACTCAAAGTTAACCCAAGAAGACTTTCAGCAAACTATCAACGATTATCTTGCGTACTTGATAAAAGAAGGTAATGTGTATGAAGAATGAAATTCAATATTGGAAAATGTTTAAGGTGGAAACTCTTTTCACTATAAAAAAAGGAAAAACCCTTTCAGTTGACAATAAGAGCATATATGCAGGCGATATTCCTTGTATAAATGGTTCTGCTGAAAATAACGGTGTTATGTGTTATTTGAATGCAAGTGTCGTGGAAATAGGTTTTACATTATTCAAAGCTCCAGCTTTATCGCTATCGCGTGTAGGAAATTCAGGAAAGACATTTTTTCAATCAAAAGATTTTTTCGTGGCGGATAATGCGTTTGCTCTAAAAGCAAAAGAAGATATTGATGCACGCGCATATATCTTTTTGAGCACCGTGCTGAATCTTGAAACTCCGAAATATGCCTATGGACGTCCCATAAAAGAACCCGTATATAAATTAATCTCGGTTTTATTGCCTGCAACCTATAACGTTGAGCGCAACAATGTATATAAATATTCCGATGATGGCTATGTTCCCGATTGGGCGTATATGTGTGCTTACATAGATTCTTTAAAAAACAAACCAATCACTACAAAGGTGAAACAAATTGAAAACGGGTTAGACTCTTCAACTTGGACAGAATTTTCGTTAGGAAAGCTTTTTAAAATTGAAAAAGGCAAGCGACTAACAAAAGCGGATATGATAGAAGGAGACGATAATTATTTAGGCGCAATTGACAATAATAATGGAGTAAGACAAAAAATATCGGCTGAGAGATTGTGGAAGCCTAACTGCATAACCGTAAACTATAACGGCAGCGTTGGCGAGGCATTCTATCAATCCGAACCATTTTGGGCATCAGATGATGTTAATGTGCTTTATCCCAATGGTTGGGAGTTAAACAAATACATCGGACTTTTCATAGCCACAGTTATTAAAGCCGAAAGACCCAAATATAATTATGGACGAAAATGGAAAAAAGAAGTTATGAAAAAGTCTGTTATAAAGTTACCAACAAAAAATGGAGAGCCTGATTGGCAGTACATGGAGAATTATATAAAATCATTGCCATATAGCGACAGAATATAATTCGTGAAGTTCAAATTCCGTAAGCACTTTATCACAAATATCTTTTTTATAGCCCTTTCACAAAAAGAAAAGGTAGGACGATGTCCTACCTTTTCTCAGCGTGTCGAGAAAGCCTCGACACGCTGGGAGACTCCGAAAAAGGCAGGTATATTTTTCGTTCTTACATTCGTCGGCGTACAGGGGTACGCCAGAGTGTAAGAACGAAAAAAGCAAGTAAGCGCAAGGCTTTTCTCGAA
>JAZMZI010000135.1:0-11595 GCA_045585895.1 Eubacteriales bacterium | reverse complement strand
ATGCGGTCGAACTCTGCTCTTGTAAGCGTTGCGTCGAAGTGGAGAGGACCTGCAGCGGTTGCTGTGATGAAGGGGAGGGTGATGGGGGGCGAGGGCATACCCGAAAGCTCGATCTTAGCCTTCTCTGCCGCATCCTTGAGTCTCTGCATAACCATCTTGTCGCCGCGAAGGTCGATGCCGTTCTCCTTCTTGAACTGATCAGCCATCCAATCGATGATTCTCTGGTCGAAGTCGTCACCGCCAAGCTTATTGTTACCTGCAGTCGCAAGAACCTCAAATACGCCGTCGGAGATTTCAAGAAGAGATACATCGAAGGTACCGCCGCCAAGGTCGAATACCATGATCTTCTGGTCTTCCTTGTCTACGCCGTAAGCGAGAGCTGCGGCGGTAGGCTCGTTGATGATTCTCTGAACGTTAAGACCTGCGATCTTACCTGCGTCCTTGGTTGCCTGTCTCTGGGCGTCGGTAAAGTATGCGGGAACGGTAATTACCGCGTCGGTTACGGTCGCACCGAGGTAAGCTTCGGCGTCAGCCTTAAGCTTCTGAAGGATCATTGCGGAGATCTCCTGAGGAGTGTAGGACTTACCGTCGATATCTACTTTTTTGTTGGAGCCCATATCTCTCTTGATAGAGATAACGGTCTTGTCGGGGGTGGTGATCGCCTGTCTCTTTGCTACCTGACCTACCATTCTCTCTCCGGTCTTGGAGAAAGCAACAACGGAAGGTGTGGTTCTCGCGCCTTCGGGGTTGGGGATAACGATAGGCTCGCTGCCCTCGTAAACCGCTACGCAAGAGTTTGTTGTACCTAAGTCAATTCCAATAATTTTTCCCATGATTATATCCTCCTTATGGATGTGTGTAAAAATAATTTATTTGTTTACGGTCAATTGGCAACCGTTACCATTGCATATCTTATAATTTTATCGCCTTTTTTATAACCCTTCTGGAACACGCTGACGATCTCGCCTTCCTTATGGTTTTCATCATCAACCATCATTACCGCGTTGTGTATATTGGGGTCGAACTCGTCGCCCTCGGCGCCGAACGCCTCAACTCCCATTTTCTGAAGTGCTTCATCCGCGCCCTTGAGAGTCATTTCAAGTCCTCTAAGAACCGCATCCGCTTCACTGACGCCAACCGCTCTTTCAAGGTTGTCGATTATGGGAAGGATGGATTTCAGCGCATCTGCATAAGCGTCGGCGTAGGTGCCTTCCTTCTCCTTGGCGCTTCTCTTGCGGAAATTGTCGTATTCCGCCATCATTCTCATATACTTGTCGTTCTGCTCTGCAAGCTCGCTTTCCTTCGCTTCAAGCTTTTTTTCAAGCTCAGCGATCTTGGGATCTGCTTTCTTTGCTTTTTTCTTTTCGGTTTTTATTTCTTTTTCCTCGGCAGCATTCTCAACCTCGGCGGTCTCGGCCGCTTCGCCTTCTGGCATTTCCTGCTCCTCGGAAAGAGTTGTCTTCTCATCCGTCATCGGTATTTCCTCCATTCTTATCTTCGGCTAACGCCTTATCGTTCAATATACTTTCTACGTTTCCTGCAAGTCCCTCGATGGTAGCCACTACCTTTGCGTAGTCCATCCTTCGGGGGCCGATAATGCCTATCGCTCCAAGAGTCTTTCCGTCTCTTACCACAGGCTTGAAGACCAGAGCCGAATTGTTCATTACCTTGACCGAGCTTTCGGAACCTATTACCACGTTTACTCCGTCGCTCTCGGTGTCGGAGACCATCTCAAGTATCTCCTCTTTCTTCTCAAAAGCTCCCAGCAGCTCACGGAGCTGATCTTTATTGCTGTACTCGGGGTACTGTAAAAGTCTGTCCATGCCCGAAACCTTAAGGTCGCCGCCGTCAAGCTCGTTCATACTCTCGTATATTATTTTTATGATAGGATTAACTATTGCGGATTTATCGCCCATAGCGTTTTCAAGCTCGACGATAATGGGAAGCGTAATTTCGTTTGCGGTAAGTCCCGCGATATGGTCGTTGAGCGCGACCGCAAGATCGGACGCCGTCAGCTGACTTACGCTTCGGTCTATCGAAAGCCGCTTGGTTACTACCGCGCCTCCGTCGCTTATCATAACGAGAAGCAGACTGTGACGGTCGACGTAGATAACGTCAAAACGTTTAATGGATACCGAGCTTGCGCGGGGCTTTATCAAAAAGCTCGTGTAATTGGTAAGATTTCCCGCAAGCTTTGAAGCCGCCAAAAGTATCTGATCGAGCTCGTTCATTTTGGATTTCAGCAGCTTGTTTATCTCGGTGATCTCTTTTGAGGTCATCGCGTAGCTTTCGATAAGAGAATCGACATAAAATCTGTAGCCCAGCTCACTTGGCACTCTGCCCGCCGAAGTGTGAGGCTGTTCAAGGTATCCCAGTGCCTCAAGCTCTGCCATTTCGTTTCGGATGGTAGCAGACGAGCAGTTCAAGTGCTCATCCTGCATAATATACTTTGAACCGACAGGCTCTCCGTCTACTATGTGAGCGTCGACTATAGCTTTAAGTATTCGCTTTTTTCGCTCGCTTAATTCGTGTTTTGCGTTATCTGCCATACTTTTCGGCGCTCCTTTCGGTTCCATTGGGATTTTTTTAGGCTTTTTTGTCGATTTTTAGCACTCTTTGGCGTCAAGTGCTAATCTCTGCTAATAATATACCCCATTTTACCCCATTTGTCAACCCCTTTTAGCAATAAGTTTATGAACTTTTTGTAAACAGTGCTAAAAGCAAAGCTCAAATTCAACATTTCGAAGAAAACTTTGTTCGCAGTGGCAAAAATCCGCAAAACAACGAAAAAACAGCCTCCAACGTAGTAGAACGGAGTGCTGTTTTTTCATTATAATATGTATTATAAAAGCCATGCGCAAATCGCAGACGGCTTTTCGGTCTGCTAACCCTTCTTGCTTTTTCTGTACTGAGAGGGTGAGACGCCAACGTGATTTTTAAACGCGCGGCTGAAATAGAGCGGGTCAGAATACCCCACGGCTGACGCTATCTGTTCGATATTCATTTCGCTGGACGAAAGCAGCTCCTCCGCAGTCTCCATTCTTTTCGCAATTCGGTAAGCGTTCGGCGACGTCCCAACGTATTGCTTGAAGCTTCTTATAAAATGATTGGGACTCATATTATAAAAGGAAGCTACCTCCTCAACGGTCTTGTTGCAGGCAGGATCTCCGAAAAGCCTTATAGCCTTGTAATAGGGCGAGCTGATGACGGGTGGCGCGGATACCAGCGCAAGAAACGCGCAGAGCATTCCTTCGCAAAATGCCTCGGAGTTTCCGTACTTTTCGGAAATCGCGCGTATCATCATTCTTATTATCTTTTCGGCTTCTCCGCGTGAAGAGCCTATATCCATGATCCCCTCGCAAAAGCCGTACCGTTCCATAAGCGCGGGAATACTCTCACCGCTGAAATGTATCCAATAATATTCGTTTTGTTCGCTACCCTCGTAGCGGTAGCTTTGGGGTGAGCCGGGATAATATAAATACATCTGCCCTGCTCCAAGTCGGTGTTTCCCTACGAATATATTGCCGTACGATACCAGAAGCATATGGTAATCGTCTCTGCCGCGAGGACGTCTTACCGCTATATCGCGGTCGATATCCTTATAATATCCGCAGTTGTTAACGTAGATCGGCTTACTGCTCTTAAAATCGGTCTTACCTCCGCCTCTGGCAAACAGAACCTGCATATCTTTCTCCTTAACGTTATTATCTATAAATATATTATATCAATTTTGTCCATAAAAATATAAATGTTTTATTGCAATTATGATAATAATGTGTTAAAATTAAATAAAAAAACGCCCATGGCAGAACGGAGACTCAAATGAGAGAAAAGATTTGTTTTGACGAAAACTGGCTTTTTCACAAAGGCGACATCGAGACGAAATATCCCCCCTACAAGGGATTTTCATACATTTCCGCAAAGACTGAGCGATATCACCAAGGTCCCGCAAGCAAGAATTATTTTTTCGAACCCGACTCTTACGACTCAAACGCGGCGCATACGGGAGAAAGATGGAGAAACGTTCGTCTGCCTCACGACTACGTCATAGAGGGTCTCCCCCGAGAAGAAAACAACAACGCTTTGGGCTTCTTCGACTACGGCAACGCGTGGTACGTCAAGCGCTTCGAGCTTCCCGAGAGCGACCGCGGCAGGCGGATATCTCTCTACTTTGAGGGCGTTGCGACCCACGCTACCGTCTATTTAAACGGATGTCTTATGAAGCACAGCTTCACGGGCTACACCCCGTTTGAGGTAGACGTGACCGATATGGTAAAATTCGGCGAACGCAATATTCTTTCGGTCTACGTCGACTGCTCCGAGCACGAGGGCTGGTGGTACGAGGGCGGAGGCATCTACCGCCACGTCTGGCTCTGTAAGAGCGACCTCGTCTCTATCGATCTTTACGGCATCTACGCAAAGCCCGTATTTAACGGAGAAAGCTGGGTAGTCGAGACCGAGGTGACTCTGCGCAACGATTCTCTCGAAAGCGCCTTCGTTACGGTTCAGGGAAGCATTTTTGACCGCGACGGCGCCCTCGTTTCGGTCGCCGAGGCTGATCTGACCGTCGCCGAAAAGGACAAAGCTACGGCAAAATACACTTTTGACGTTGATTCCCCCAACCTTTGGTCGCCCGACGACGGGTATTTATATAAAATGGTAGCCGAGGTGGTGAACGACGGCGAGACGATCGACCGCGACAGCACGAATTTCGGTTTCCGCACCCTCAAGGTCGACCCCGAAAGCGGACTTTATATCAACGGCAAGCACTATCTTATAAAGGGTCTTTGCGGTCACGCGGACTGCGGTCTTACGGGAAAAGCCGTGCCCGATAACATCCACCGCTACAAGGTTCAATTAATGAAGGAAATGGGTGCTAACGGCTACCGTTGCTCTCACTATCCTCAATCCGAAATACTTATGGACGAGCTTGACAGGGCAGGATTTATCGTTATGGATGAGATCCGCTGGTTTGAGTCCACCGACGAGGGCATCGAGCAGATGGAGACCCTTATAAAGCGCGACCGAAACCACCCCTCGGTGGTCTTTTGGTCAATCGGAAACGAAGAGCCTTATCACGGGACCGAGCAAGGCAGAAATATCTGTCAGACCCTTATGGCTAAAGCAAAAAAGCTTGACGATTCCCGTTTCATCATGACCGCCGTGGATAAGCCCACCACCTCTAAGGTCTACGACTTAAACGACGTTATAGGCATAAATTACAATCTGAAATATTACGACGGCATACACGAGAAATACCCCGACAAGGGTGTTTTCGCTTCCGAGTGCTGCGCCACGGGCTCGACGCGCTCACAGTATCTCTGCGACGACAAGAACCGCGCCCATATCACGTCCTACGACAAGGACACGAACGAGTGGTTTTTGGGACGCGAGAAGACTTGGAATTTTCTCACCTCCCGCCCGTGGGTCTTGGGATGCTATCAGTGGATAGCATTCGAGCACCGCGGAGAGGCGGTCTGGCCCCGTCTTTGCTCTCAAGGCGGCGCTATTGACCTCTTTATGCAAAAGAAGGATGCCTTTTATCAGAACTGCTCCCACTTTTCGGAGGAGCCTATGGTGCATCTTCTTCCCCACTGGAACTTTGCGGGGCTTGAGGGCGAGAGCATCAGAGTGGTTGCGTACACCAACTGCTCCGAGGCCGAGCTCTTTTTGAACGGCGAAAGTCTCGGCAGAAAGCAGATTGAAAAATACGGTCACGGCGAGTGGCAGGCAGCCTATACCGCAGGCACGCTTGAAGTCAAAGCGTACGGAGAGAACGGTGAAATTCTTGCAACCGACCGCCGCGTTACCTCCGACAGACCTTTCCGCCTCGTGCTGAAGCAAGACACCCTTGACGTTTGTGCCAACGGCGACGATATCGCCCTCTTTACCTGCTCGGCGGTTGACGAAAACGGGCGTGACGTTCCCGACGCAAATATTCCCATGGTATATTTCGCCTCGGCAGGCGATTGCCGCGTTTACTCCACAGGCTCCGATATTTCCGACCATACGGCGCTTCTCTCCCCCGAAAGACGTATGCGCGAGGGCAGAATAACCGTCGCCGTCGCCCTCGGCAAGGATCCCGACGGAATGAAGCTCTACGCAAAAGCCGACGGACTTATCTCCGCCGTCGCCGAGATCAAAACGAAATGATTTGGAATTTTGATAAACACCGATTTATAAAAAAATCCGCAGATCTCTGCGGATTTTTTTATATAATGCGTTATAATACGCAATTCAAAAACTGCTGGAGCTTGGGGTGATGAGGATCGTCGAAAACCTCCTCGGGAGTACCGTCCTCGGCAATAACGCCCTCGTACATAAACAGAACTCTGTCCGAGACCTCGCGCGCAAATCCCATTTCGTGTGTAACCACCACCATGGTCATTCCTTCCTTCGCAAGTTCCTTCATAAGCTCAAGCACCTCTCCGACCATCTCGGGGTCGAGCGCGCTTGTAGGCTCGTCGAAAAGCATTACGTCGGGATTCATAGCAAGCGCTCTGACGATAGCAATTCTCTGCTTCTGTCCGCCCGAAAGAGTTGAGGGATAAGCATCTGCCTTTTCCTCAAGCCCGATCCTTATGAGAAGACGCATCGCGTTTTCTCTTGCTTCCTTCTTTATCTGCTCTGCGGTTTGCTCTATATTTATAAGCGGCTTTTTCTCCTTGCGGAAAAGATTTGCAAAGCGAATTTTAGCATTTGCTCGCTTTGCGCGCTTGACGTTTCTGAGTCCAACGTAAACGGGCGCAAGCATAATGTTCTCTATTACGGTCTTATTATTGAAAAGATTGAACTGCTGAAATACCATTCCTATCTTTTCTCTGTGAGTGTTTATATCGACTTTCATATCGGCAATATCCTCACCGTGGAAGAAGATAGAACCGCCCGTAGGGTCCTCCATACAGTTAAGGCATCGGAGAAACGTAGATTTTCCGCAACCTGAGGGACCGATTATAGTAATAACCTCGCCATTTTGGATGTCAAGATCAACACCCTTAAGCACCTTAAGATCACCAAAGTCCTTTTCAAGACCTTTTATAGAAAGGATTGATGAGTTATCATTCATTATTTCATTCATATTACTTCGATCTCCTTTCTTATCTCTCGCTCTTTTTCAGCTTCTTTTCCAAAGTTCTTACGCCAAAGGAAATCAAAAGCACAAGCACAAGGTAGGTAAGTGCAAGCATAAGATAAGGCACCACGTAGTCGTACGTGGGGTCACCGAGCTGCTTAAACGACTTATAAAGGTCGGTTACCGCGACAAAGCTTACTACCGACGTTTCCTTGATCAAAACGATAAACTCGTTACCGAGAGTTGGGAGTATATTTTTGATAGCCTGAGGAATGACTATCTTCAGCATCGCAACCGAATAAGGCAGACCGACTGCGCGTCCCGCCTCAAGCTGACCCACGTCAACGCTGTTTATACCGCTACGCATGATCTCACTGACGTAAGCACCACTGTTCAAGCCGAAAACCACCACTGCCACGGAAACACCCGAATCAACGGTTATATTAAGCAGAGGGAGAAGTACCCAATATCCTATAAGAAGCTGAACCACGATAGGCGTTCCGCGGAAGATCTCAAGATAAACGACGCATATTTTATCAAGTATACGAGGCAGCACCTTGTACTTGGGCATTACTCGGATCACACCGATAACGGTACCGATAACAATACCGATAAGCAAGCCGATGACTGCTATTTCAATCGTTATCACCAAGCCGTCAAGCACGGATATATATCCCTTATTTGTGATAAACTGTTTTATAAATTCTTGCATATTATTATAACCTAAATTAAAGGCTTAGTAAAAAACTAAGCCTTTATTTTTCACCTTTTCATTATTAAAGTATCCTAAAACTGATCATTCTTCAGCTTCGGCGCCTGCGGGATAGCAAATCGAGTTGAGCACGTCAACAACGGTTCCTGCCTTATTAAAGGTGCTGTCATTTTCCTTGCAAACAACGACGATGGACTCAACGTAGTAAGGATTAGAGAAAAGAATGGTTTCAAGACGCTCGGTGGTAATGGTAATACCCGACATAGCAATGTCAACACCGTGGTTACCGACCGCGCCGACTACCATGTTGAACGCCATATCGTCGATAACAAGCTCAAGACCGAGCTCATCTGCGATAAGCTTTGCGATCTCCATATCGATACCGTAGTACTTGTTGCCCTCCTTGTATTCCCAAGGAGCAAACTCAGCGTTGGTAGCAACTACGAGCTGCTTATCAGCCTTGGAGGTGTCCTTAGCAGCAGACTCAATGCCTACGTACTCAGCCTCTTTACCGTCCATATACTTAGCCTTGATAGCCTCGATCTCGGCAGCCTTGCTTACGAGGATAGCATCGATCTGAGTCTTAAGCTCGGGCTGTGCGGGGTCGATACCGATACCGTAGTTTTCATTGGAAAGCGCAATATCGATTATCTTAAGACCGGAGATCTCCTTGCAAAGAGCGTTTGCGGTGGTCTTATCAACAAATACGTAATCTGCGTTACCGTTCTTCATTCCTGTAGCAGCAAGAGCGAAGGTATCAAAGGAAACGACTTCAACACCCTTAAGAACCTTAGCATAAGCTTCGCTGGTGGTTCCGCTCTGGATTGCGATCTTCGTTGCGGTTTCGTTGTCACAAGATACAAGAGTGAGTGCAGAGCAGCAAAGAATTACGGCTGCGAGCACAAGACAAATAATTTTTTTCATTTTTTATTCCTCCTGAATGAATAAAAATTAGTTTTTTGGGATGCATACATTGTATCACTTATCAACTATTTTGTCAACACTTTTTTCGAAATTTCTTGATTTTCGTATATTTTATTGGTCTCTTTATGTGTAAACGCACCAGCTTTATATACATTGCACAAAAATGCATATTTTGTGAATATTCATTATTTTTTCATTCATAAAAACCTTGTATTTTCTGTATTTTATTTCTTTTTAAAAAATTTTTAAAAAGCTATTGACAACGGATAAAAAAGATGTTATAATCTGTAAAGTGTTTTACTTTACACCCTTTCAATTGATAAAAAACGCTATAAATCTGTCGGAGGATGGCAAAAATGTTCACTAAAGACCTTAATATCGGTTTTTTGCTTGACTTTTACGGCGATATCCTCAAGGACAGACGCAGAGACGCGCTTGACTTCTATTATAATAATGATATGTCCCTCTCGGAAATAGCCGAGGAAATGGGAATATCAAGGCAGGGTGTCCGCGATCTTATCAAGAAAGCGGAAGAAGAGCTTTTCTTCTACGAGGAGAAGCTTGGACTCGCCAAAAAGTTTGAAAGCGCTCAAAAACACGCGGAGAAAGCACTTGCCCTTTGCGAAAGCGGTGCCGAAACCGACAGGATAGAGGAAGAAATAAGACTTCTTCTCGAAACGGTGGGTTAACGAGATCTATCATTAATATAATTAAGTAAGAGACCCGACACCTTTAATCATATCTCTTCCCCCCTTTCCATTTTCAATTTATAATTCTGAGGTATTTTATGTCAAATATGTTCACAAGCTTAAGCGAAAAGCTTGAAAATGCCTTCAAAAAATTCAAAAACAGAGGTAAACTGACCGAGGCTGACATCAAGGCGGGTATGCGCGAGATAAAGCTTGCCCTTCTTGAAGCAGACGTAAACTTCAAGGTCGTCCGAGACTTTACGAAAACGGTTTCGGAGCGCGCCGTGGGAGCCGACGTCCTCGAATCCCTCAATCCCGGTCAGCAGATAATAAAGATCGTAAACGAGGAGCTTACCGCCCTCATGGGTTCCACCCATTCAAAGCTTCAGGTCGCGTCCAACCCTCCCACCGTTATTATGATGGTCGGTCTTCAGGGTGCAGGTAAGACGACCCACGCGGGCAAGCTTGCGGGTATGCTCAAAAAGCAGGGTAAAAATCCCCTTCTCGTGGCTTGTGACGTCTACCGTCCCGCGGCTATCAAGCAGTTGCAGGTAGTGGGCGAAAAGCTTGAGATCCCCGTTTTTGAGATGGGTGATAAGGAATCACCCGTTAAAATCGCTACCGAAGGCTTAAAATACGCAAACAAAAAGGGCTACGATACGGTATTCATCGATACCGCGGGACGCCTTCAGATAGACGAGCTTCTTATGCAGGAGCTTCAGGACATTAAGGCGGCTGTCAAGCCCACGGAAATATTGCTTACCGTCGACGCGATGATCGGTCAGGAATCGGTCAACGTTGCCGAAACGTTTAATAACCTTTTAGACATCACGGGCGTGATCCTCACGAAGCTGGACGGCGACACCCGAGGCGGCGCGGCGCTTTCGATCCGCTACATCACGGGCAAGCCCATTAAATTCGTGGGTGTCGGCGAAAAGCTCGACCAGATTGAGCCTTTCCACCCCGACAGAATGGCAAGAAGGATCCTCGGAATGGGCGACGTGCTTACTCTCATCGACAAGGCGCAGGCTCAGTTCGACGAAAAGAAGGCTGCAGAGCTTGAAGAAAGGATCCGTCAGCAGATATTTACTCTCGACGATTATCTTGACCAGATGGCTCAGCTCAAAAATATGGGCGGTCTCGATCAGATCGCGGGTATGCTCCCCGGAATGAAGCCGGGTGCCTTAAAGGACGCGAAGATAGACGAAAAGATGCTTATCCATCAGGAGGCTATCATAAAGTCTATGACCAAAAAGGAGAGAGAGCACCCCGAAATGCTCAACGCCTCAAGAAAGCTCCGCGTTGCCAAGGGTAGCGGAACTACCGTTGAAGAGGTCAACAAGCTTCTCAAGCAGTACGATCAGATCAAAAAGCTCATGAAGCAATTCTCGGACATGGGCAAGACCAAGCAGGGTCGCCGACAGATGGGAAAAATGAAGCTTCCCTTTTAATCAGAAATTAACCGCAAGGTGTTAATTTAAATAGAAATAAAAAATTATAATAACAAAATTTTGGAGGACAAAAAAATGGTTAAAATCAGACTTACCAGAATGGGCGCAAAGAAGGCTCCCTTCTACCGCGTAGTTGTTGCAGACAGCCGCTACCCCAGAGACGGCCGCTTCATCGAGGAGATCGGTTACTACAACCCCCTCACCGAGCCTGCTGAGGTTAAGATCGATGCAGACAAGGCTAAGGCTTGGCTTGCAAACGGCGCACAGCCCACTGAGACCGTAAAGGATCTTCTTAAGAAGTCCGGTATCGTTGACTGATTTATCTCAACGTATAATACCGAATTTTAAGGAGATACCCATGGTAGATTTGAAAGAAACACTTCGCAACATTGCCGTTGCTATCGTAGACAATCCCGACGAGGTCGTCGTGGTTGAAAACGAGACCGAAACGAGTATCAATCTTACCCTGAGCGTTGCTCCCGACGATATGGGCATGGTAATCGGTAAAAACGGACGCATAGCTAAAGCTATCCGTATGGTTATCAAGGCCGCAGCTAACGGTTGCAATAAGAAGGTCAACGTTGATATCAGATAAGAACTACTTATCAAGGGGCTGGCTCATTTAGCGCAGAACAAAAGCCACTTTTAAAAGAAAAGACAAAATTCAACTAAAAAATAATGTTTTTGCTTTTATAATGTCGAAATCCGCCGATTTTTCGGCGGATTTCCTCATTTTGTGTGGCTTTT
>JAZMZI010000134.1:0-11415 GCA_045585895.1 Eubacteriales bacterium | reverse complement strand
AGATCCCCCGCGTTATTCAAACGTGGGGGATCTCCTCATTAAAAAATAATATTTTCAATTCTGATCTCGCTTTTCTTTTAAAAGTGGCTTTTATTCTGTGCTAAATTAATCTGCCACTTGCTTTTTAACTCAAAATTGCTTTATATATTATCCGCAAACAACTCTCCCAGCTTAACGGTAGAATCAAGATCATAGTGGTAAACGTCGGGATTATCCTCGGGCTCGTTACGGGTTGTAAGACCTTCGGCTATCGTATCGATATAACGGTGTCCCATTTTTTCGGCATATACCCTTTTTCGCTCATTCATCGCTTCGTAATTTTCCCACACATCGGAAATTGCGGCATCGATATAGGTGCAATTCTCAAAAGCGCATTTTATGATAAAAAACTCTTCGTCGGGATATTTTTCCGTCAGCTTTTTGGCGATACCGATTTCAGGGCCTAAGGTTTTTCTGTATTTCTCGGCTTGTCCGACCCTGACCGGTTCAAAGCTCTCATTTTTCATGTTATGAGAAACGTAGTGTATCAAAACCTTTTCATATCCCGCGTTAAACCTGTTTATAGTTTTCTCATCAAAGTATTTGGAAAGATATTTGGTATGTCCGACACCGACCGCGTTTGACTGACCCGACAAAAGTATAACCTTTGCTTTTTTCATAACTTAATCATTCCTTTCTCCGCACTTCTTCATTTTATATCAATCCTGTATTGACCAAACAGTATTTTTCCGTATAATAACCCGTGTTAAATCCATTCCAGATGCACGGCTCGTTATAGAAATGCATCGGAGCGATGTCAAAATATTCACCGATTATGAGATGGTGAGGACCAAGCAGGTTACGGAGGTTATTTACGATAGTCAGCTCAACGGTATTCTCGCCAACGGTGAGATATTCGGAGAGGTCGATATCGTAGGGCGCCCACATAGAGGTGCAGACGTACTTTCCGTTGACCTTGATCCTAAGTGCGTTGAATCCGTTCTTTACGAAGGAGAGCTTGTAGTCGGTAGAGTCAAGAGTGAACTTCTTGGAAACGCAAAGCTCACCCGAGAAGAAGGAATAACCGTTCTGCTCAAGATTCTTAAGCTCGATTTCAGCCGCAGGCTCTGTAACGGTAAACTTGCCGTCGAAGAAGTAAGCGTTATTGGGTATAGGCTCAAATACGCCGTCTGCCTTGACCGCAAAGTCTCCTACGAGGTAGATAGACTCGATCTCCATATCGTAGGTCAGCTTATTTCTCTCGGACTCAAACATCTTACTCTTTTCGATATTCTCATAGACCTCGTCGGACTGAGTGATGAGAGAGATAAGCTCAATAACGTTCTCGCCCACTTTCGCGTACTTCTGAATGTCAAGCATGCGGAAGGAGGAATCACGGAAGAAGCCGCAATCGGTCTTGTCGATCTCGACACCGTTTACCTTGACGGTAAAGATCTCGGGGGTCTCGACAGCTACGAAGAGCTTGTCGGAAACGTAATCAAGGTCGATCTTGAAGGCGCAACGGACGTTGACGGGACGCTTAAGCTCGGTGGTTCTGGGAACGATATTAAGCACGTAGCCGTTCTCCTCCTGAAGCTCTCCGTCGAACCAGTAGTCGCACTTGTCGAGAGTCACGGAGTTGAAGGTGGCGCTCTCAACCTTCCAGTTACCCGTTATGTCGAGAGCCTTAAGCTCCTTCTCTGCCTTCTTAGCCGACGCGGGAGTGCCGTCGTCGATAACTACGAGGCTTCCGTATGCGGGGAAGGTGTATTCTCCCGAGAATTCAACCTTTTCACCCGTTGCGATATCAATTGCGTAGCTTCCCTTGGTGATGACCGCGTTCTGTTCGCTATTGTTGGAATTTACGAAGTAATACATCTTGAAGTCACCGAAGTCACGCCAGGTGAAGGTGATCTTCTCGTTGTCGATAATAGGATTAGCTTCAAGAGTTGCGATATCGGTAACGATCTTACCGCCGTTAGCTCTGAATTCGTCGAGAAGCTTCTGTGTGTTCTCCATAAAGCAGATATATTCGGGAAGAACTACGGTGGTGTAGCTCTGCTCGCCGATGATAAGCTTATTGCCCTCAACGCGTCCGTGTCTTTCCATAAGGGTCTCGTCACCGAGGTGGAAAGGAATATGCTTTGCCTCAAGAGCCAGAGTTGCGTCAACGAGAGACTTGTTGTAGTATGCAATATCCTTGCCGTCGGGCAACGTATTCTTACCGCAGTTGAAGGTTACCCAGCCCGAGGTCATATTGTGCATAAGCAGGGTGTCGAACTTGATCTCACCCTCCGCAAGCAGCATGCCAACGCGGCTCATAGCGTCGTTGAACACCTTGTAGTCTGCCCACCAAGGCTGCTGGATGTACATTGCGGGCGGATAGTCTCTCTTACGGATTCCTCTGTTGGAATATCCCTCAAGGTGCTGGCACATAAGGTTGATTCCTCTGACCATCATCCACTCGTAGTTTCTCTTAAGCTCGTCGTGACCTACGTTATGTCCGCAGAGCGCGAAGGTCTCGGAAAGCACCTGACGTCTGCCGACCTGCGCCGCGGTGGACGCTACCTGATGGTGAGTGAGGCAGGGGAAAATATTTCTGCCAAGCCAGTCCATACCCGGAATGGTAAGATATTCGTAGTGGGGCATACAAGCTCCGTTGGTGATAAGCTGAGCGAGAAGGCTCTCCTCAAGAACCAAGTGACCGGTAAACTTAAGGTCATGCTCGTTACACCAATCGAATATCTGCTTCATAAAGTTTGCAGAGAAAAGGTCGGTGATAAGCTTCCAGAATTTGATTCTGACGGTCTGATAGTCGCCGAGCTCATAGAAAAGCGAAGGAAGAACGTCGCAAAGATCCTCGCCGTATCTCTCGCCGTACTTTTCGATAAGAGTCAAGCTCCACGGAATACCGTTTCTCGAGATCTGAGGCTCGTCGGTGAAAAATCCGTCGAAGGTGGAGCCGTACTTTTCATAATAAGGCTCGTATATCTCGTTGATGAAATCCTTGATAACGAAAGCATCGAGGGTATCAACGTAGAAGGGATTTACGTCGTAATAGAAGCAGAAATCGCCGATCTCGCAAATGATCCTGTGAGACTCTATCTTGCTCTTGTCGCCGTCCTTGGGCATAACGCGGAGATACTTCTGCCAATATCTTTCGCCCTTGCCGTTGACCTTACCGCCGCCAAAGCCCGAGGGCCAACCGTTTTCGTCGTATGCCCATGCGTGCATACCTCTCTTATTGCACTCCTCAATGCAAGCGCCGATATTCTCAAACCACTCTTCACCCATATATTCGGTCTGAAGACCGCCGCGGGCGTGCATAAAGTAGCCGCCGATACCAACGTCATCCATAAGCGCGGTCTGACGGAGAGATTCGGGGACGTTCAATTTCTCGTTCCACGACCAGAAGGGCACGGGACGGTATTTCTTGTCAATGTTCTTGAAATCCATACTTTAAAACTCCTTTTCTCGGGGTTATTTTGTCTTTTGGGGCAAAGATTTTCACAAATTTTGCCATTCAATTAATTATATAATAAAACGCGGCTCTTGTCAATGACTTTTATGCATTTTATACATAAAATTTCACTTGAATAAACCGCGTTATTATATTATTTTTTTAGCGCCAACTCAACTATTTTTGAGCAAAGCGCGCCGTATGACATTCCCGTTGCCGCCGCCATTCGGGGCAGGAGGCTCGTGGGGGTCATTCCTGGAAGCGTATTTGCTTCGAGACACCAAGGGTTGCCGTTTTTATCAACTATGTAGTCGAATCTCGAATATCCGGAAAGTCGGAGAGCCGCAAAAGCGCGGCGGGTCTGCTCCGCGAGTGCGGAATTCATCTCGTCCGAAATGGGCGCGGGGCATATCTCAACAGTCTTTCCCGCCTGATACTTGTTCTTGTAATCGTAGAAGCCTTCGGTGGGGATTATCTCGATAGCGGGGAGCACCTCACCATCAAGAATTCCGACGGTCAATTCTCTGCCCTCTATCTTCTTTTCAACGAGAATATTGTCTTCGTACCTCTCCGCTTCGGCAAGTGCTTTTTCAAGTCCCGATCTGTCGTCAACGATAGAGATTCCGACGCTGGAGCCGCAGGAGCAGGGCTTAACTACGCAAGGATAGCCTATCTTCTCCTCGATCTCAGCAACATTTCCGTCCTTTGCCGAAAAATAGAGCCATTCGGGGGTTCTGACACCTGCGCCGACGAACATTTTTTTGGATATATCCTTATCCATGGCAAGAAGACTTCCGACGTAACCCGATCCCGTATATTTTATGCCGTAATTGTCAAGAGTCGCCTGCAACTGACCGTTTTCGCCCATAGCGCCGTGGAGAGCGAGAAACACCACGTCGGCGGCGCGGCAAAGCTCGATTATACCGTGACCGATAAGCGCCTCTCCGTTTCCGCTCTGCTCCTTGAGGGCGGCAAGGTCGGGAACCGTATGCTCCACCTTATGCACGGTCTTCTTCTCTCTGTTAAAAGGCGTCTTTTCGTTAAGAAATTCGTCTCGGATACCGAGGTATACGTCCGCCAAGCAGACGTTATGTCCTTCGTCTATCAGGGCGTTGGCAATAAGCGAACCCGAGGTCAGTGATACGTCTCTTTCGGGGGAATATCCACCCGCTAAAACTGCTATATTCATATATATTCTCCAATTGATTTGTTTTTCAAATTTTGATTTGTCGGTGGGTTATTACTAACTTTTCTTGCCATCAGCGGCAAGAAAAGTTACAAAAGAAACGCCACTTAAGGGTAGGGGGTCTCACGAATAAAAAAGCAGCAAGCCGCATTTTTATTCGTCACGACATCCCCTCCCTTAAGGATCCCAACCCCTGTCGGCTTCGCCGACGACACGAAATGAAATCTTATTTAAACTTAAAGATATTTAGGTTTAAATAAAACTAATAAGGCTGGGTTTAACACCCTTTCAAGGGGATGTGACAGTGGGGGATTTTTTTAGCTCCGAAGGAGCTAAAAATCCTGCGCCACTACTAGAGCGCCCCAAAGCTTTAAGAGTTTTTTCGGAGGCGATCGTTTGCGAAGCAAACTCGCGCAAATCGCGCTTGCGCGTTTGCAGTTTTCCCAAAAAGCGACCCAACTTGCGCGTAGCGCAATGTTGACCGGAGGCTCGCATCCCCCGCGTCCCCCTCGCCGTTAATCCCCAATTTATAAAAAAGAGCCTTCTTTCGAAAGCTCTTTTTCTGATTATTTCAAATATTTCTCTACCTTCTCGCTGACGGCGAAAAATCCGTCAAGAGTTCCCAGATTTTCGGGTACGACACCGCCGCCAAGCATCAAAAGCGGCACGTACTCGCGCGAATGATCGGTGGACGGCGTCTTGGGGTCACAGCCGTGGTCAGCGGTGATAATAAGCAGATCGTCCTCTCTCATTTTTTCGAGAAATTCGCCAAGCTGAAGGTCAAATTCGCTCATGGCGCGGGCATATCCAACGGGATCGTTGCGGTGACCGTATGCCGAATCAAAATCCACTAAATTTACGAAGCAAAGTCCGTGAAAATCTTTATTCTGCAAGGAGATAGCTCTATCCATTCCCTCTTTGTTGCTCTTTGTGGGATAGCTCTCCGTAATACCTCTTCCCGCGAAAATGTCGCTTATCTTGCCCACGGAGATCACGTCAAAGCCTTTTCCCTTCAATCGGTCGAGCATAGTCTCGCCGTGAGGCTCAAGGGAATAGTCGTGTCTGCCCGAAAGACGGACGAAGGGGTGCTCTCCGCCGAAAGGACGGGCGATAACTCTGCCGACGCTATGCTCTCCGCGAAGCATCTCTCGCGCTATCTCGCAATAGCGGTAAAGCTCCTCAAGAGACACCTTACTCTCGTGGGCGGCTATCTGAAAGACCGAATCCGCCGAGGTGTAGACGATAAGGCTGTCGGTCGCAAGATGCTCCGCGCCAAAGTCGGCGATGACCTGCGTTCCCGAATAAGGCTTGTTGCACAAGACCTTTTTGCCCGTTCTTTTTTCAAATTTCCCAATCACTTCATCGGGAAATCCGTGTGGATAGGTTGGCATAGGCTTATCGGAAACCAGACCCGCGATCTCCCAATGCCCCGTCGTAGTATCCTTGCCGCTCGACTTCTCCGCCATTCTGCCGTAAGCCGCAACGGGAGCGCCCACAGGCGCGTGACCGCTTACCTGACAGCCTTCGATATTGAAAAGTCCCAAACTCGCAAGATTGGGGCAATCAAATTCCTTTTGCCCTGACACACTGCGAAGAGTGTGACTTCCCTCGTCGCCGAACCCAGCCGCGTCGGGAAGCTCACCCACGCCGAAGCTGTCGAGAACGATCAGAAAAACTCTTTTTGCCATTACACTCTCTCCACCACGGCGGTTATGAGCGCGCAGAATTCCTTGGCTACGCGGTCGGCGGTCTCCTGAACCTCCTTGTGAGAAAGGGGTTCGCGGTTCATTCCCGCCGCCATATTCGTGATACAGGAGATACCGCAGGTCTCGATTCCCATATGTCTTGCCGCCATAGCCTCGCAAGCGGTACTCATACCGACGGCGTCTGCTCCGAGAGCGCGGCACATTCTGATCTCTGCGGGGGTCTCGTAGTTGGGCCCCGTGAGCTGAACGTAAACGCCCTCCTTGATGGAAATCCCGCAATCGAGAGCCGCTTCTTTTATGATGTTTCTCATTCTCTTTGAGTAGACCTCGCTCATATCGGGGAATCTGACGCCAAGCTCGTCGATATTCGCGCCGATAAGAGGACCGGGCACGAAATTGGAAATATGATCGGTAATTATCATAAAGTCACCCGGGCGGTAATTGTAATTTATGCCGCCCGCCGCATTGGTGAGTATCAGCTTTTTCGCGCCGAGAAGTCCCATAATTCTTGTGGGCATGACCACGTCGCCGATGGGGTATCCCTCGTAGTAGTGGACCCTGCCCTGCATGGCAACTACAGCCTTGCCGCCAAGGTATCCGAAAACGAATCTGCCCTTGTGACCAGCCACGGTGGAGGTGGGAAATCCCTCGATCTCGTTATAGGGCACCACCGCTACGGTGTCAATATTGTCTGCGAAATCACCGAGACCCGAACCGAGAATTATAGCCACCTCGGGCACGAAATCGGTCTTTTCTCTGATGCTTTTTATTGCTTTTTGAAGCTTATTATACATATCATTTCCTCCACTCATTTGCGCCCGGCGCAACATCATTGGGCTTCGCCCACATCATTTGTCGCAACGCGACAACATCATTTGCTTGCAAAGCAGGCAACATCAGTACCCTTTTCCGCTCTCGCCTTTGACGATCTTGACGATTCGGCTGGTACCAAGTCTGTCTGCACCCGCTTCGATCATTTCCCACGCGTCCTTAAGGCTTGCTATGCCGCCCGCCGCCTTTACCTTAACTCTCTCGTCGCAGGAATCGCGCATAAGCTTTACGTCGTCAACCGTCGCTCCGCCCGTGGAAAATCCCGTGCTGGTCTTTATATAGTCCGCCTTCGAAAGACTTACCACACGGCACATCTCCATCTTTTCACTGTCCGAAAGCAGGCAGGTCTCGATAATTACCTTAAGCGTCTTATCGCCGCAAGCCTCCTTGATCTCCGCGATCTCGTCAAGAATGTAGCCGAAATTTCTCGCCTTCAATTCGCCGATATTGATCACCATATCGATCTCGTCCGCGCCGTTCTCAACAGCCTCACGAGTCTCGAAAACCTTTACCGCCGTGGTCTGGTATCCGTTTGGGAAACCTATAACGGTACATATTTTTATCCTTCCGCCAACGTAATCCTTGGCGCGCTTGACGTAGCAGGGGGGGATGCATACCGACGCGGTACCGTATTTTATACCGTCGTTGCAGACCTCGCGTATCTCGTTCCAAGTGGCGGTCTGCGAAAGCAGAGTGTGATCGCAAGAAGAAAGTATCTTCTGTAAAACCTCGTTTTTATCCATAATTCAGTCTCCAAAAATATTATAATACTTATTTTCTTTATTTTACCACGTTTTTTTAAAAAAATCAATACTAAAAAAAGAGAACGGAAGCCCTTTTTGCTTCCGTTCCGAATATTTAACATATTTAACTCATAAAGGATTTTGCAAGAATAATAATTCCTATCAAAACGAGGATAGAACCGCCGAAGACCGACGCCTTGTTCGCAAGCTTCATACCGAAGATCTTGCCGATATAGATGCCCGCCACACAGATGGCAAAGGTCATAGCCGAGATGATGGCAACGCTTACCAACACTTTAAAAATATCGTATCCGTCACTCGCCATGGTAACGCCGCCCGACATTGCATCGATAGAAGTAGCAACTCCCTGCACCATAAGCAGACCGAAGGTAAGCCTGCCGCATTCGCAGTCCTCGCAATCCGAGCACTTTATTCCGTCGTAGATCATTTTGCCGCCGATATAACCGAGAAGACCGAAGGCTATCCACGGGATGATCATCTCGATAGCGCCGAAAAAGTGAGCCACGGTGGTTACCAAGATCCAACCGATCATAGGCATAAGTCCCTGAAAGATCGCAAAGGTTCCCGCTATCAAAGCCACTCTGGGAAATTTCATTTTAGGCTCGTGAAGTCCGTTTGCGAGAGATACCGAAAAAGCGTCCATAGCGAGGCCGAAGCCGAGACCTATCGCCATTAAAATAATTCCTGCATCCATAATTTCTTCTCCTCAAAAGATTTCAAAACACAAAGCTCGACACAAAAAAATAAAACCTATCCGTCTCCCGACAGATAAGTCTCATCATTAAAGGCAAAACCAGAGCGTATATGCTCATTATGTTGACTTTGCCGCGCCGCGCGCCGACTACTCCCTTATTCTTACGGTATTGTATCACTTTTTCGTCGGTTTGTCAAGGGGGGAGAGCATATTTTTTCGTTTTGTTTCCGCGCCCCCAAAACCGCCGTTAAGTCCTGTAAACACCGATTCATTTTTTGTTTAAAATGGTGTGATTTGCCTTATTTCAATACTTTTTAAGTGAAATATGCCTTGTTTTAGCGCAAAAATAATGATATAATGAAACAAAGCAGAGCCTATCTGCAAAAAAATATGCGGAGGATATAAATATGATTCCCCAAATACCCGAAATTAAAAACGCGGAAAGATTTCAAGATTTTTCCCTCTCCCGCGAAAAGCTCGAATACGGACTTAACGAGACCTTAAAAAAGGTCGATTATATGATGGAATACTTCGCCCCCACCGAGTTTCCCGCCGAAAACAGCACGAACCTGCGCTACGGCAAGGTCGGAAACGTAGGAGGTTGGGGTACGGGCTTTTATTCCGGTATTCTTTGGCACTCCTACGAGCTGACGGGTAACGAAAAATACAAAGAGCGCGCCTTGGCTCAGATCCCCTCTTACTACAAAAGAATAGACGAAAAGATCGGCGTAAACCACCACGACATGGGCTTCGTTTTCACCCCCTCCTGCGTGGCGGCTTATAAGCTTTGCGAAAACGAGCAGGCGAAAGCCGCGGCTATCAAGGCTGCCGAGCACCTCTGCACCAGATACCACGAAAAGGGAAGGTTCATTCAGGCTTGGGGCAGAGTTGACGACCCCAACGCTTACCGTCTTATCGTTGACTGTCTCTTAAATATCCCGCTTCTCTACTGGGCATACGAGGTCACGGGCGACAAAAAATTCGACGATATCGCATACCAGCACTTCAAGACCACCATCGAGGTCTGCTGCCGCGAAGACGCAAGCACCTTCCACACCTACTATTTCGACGTTGAGACGGGTCTCCCCAAAAAGGGTGTAACGGCTCAGGGCGCGTCCGACGACTCCGCTTGGGCAAGAGGACAGACATGGGGTATTTACGGCCCTATGCTGACTTACATATATAAGAATGACGAAAAGGCGCTCCAGACCTTTAAGGCGACCACCAACTATTTTCTCAATCACCTCCCCGAGGACTATATTCCCTATTGGGATCTCCAGTACACCGACGGCGACGGTGAGCCTAAAGACTCAAGCGCGGCGGCAATAGCTCTTTGCGGTATCCTTGAGGGAATCAAGCACATGGACGAAAACGACCCTCTCCGCGCTATCTATTTCAACGCCTGCAAGCGTATGATGAACTCGCTTATCGACGGCTACCTCACCAAGGACGACCCCAAGGCTAACGGTCTCCTCTTCCACGCTACCTATTCCAAACCCGCCAAGCTCGGTGTTGACGAAATGAACATCTGGGGCTGTTACTTCTTTATGGAGGCTCTCCACCGCATGCTCGACCCCGAATGGGAGCTTTACTGGTAAGCAAAGATTAATTCCCCACTTTTTATCAAGATCAATTTTTAACTGAATTTAAACTGTTTAAATTTTTTATAAACTCCGCTTAAATCTCCCGCTGCCTATTGCTTTTTTCGACAAAATTTGATAAAATGTAAAAAAATAAACCGCTTATAGGAGAGTTTTTCTATGAAGTATTACGTTTTGTTCAACCCGCTATCGGGAAACGGCAACGCGAAGGCGAGAGCCGACGAGCTTTGCGGTCTTTACGAAAATGCCGAAGCAATAGACGTTACGACCATCTCAAACTATAAAGAATTTATCACTCCCCTCACCGAGGACGACACCATCATTCTCTGCGGCGGAGACGGAACTCTCAACCGTTGCGCAAATGCCGTCTGTGACATCGATTACAAGTGTGACATTCTTTTGGCGGCTACGGGAACGGGAAACGATTTCCTTTCCGACATCGGCAAGACCAAGGACGACGCTCCCTTCTCGGTCAAAAAATATTTGAAGGATCTGCCCACCGTCACCGTAAACGGAAAGACCTCGCGTTTTATTAACGGCGTAGGCTACGGAATCGACGGATATTGCTGCGAGGTCGGCGACAAGGTCAAGGCTGAAAAGCCCGGCGAGCCCGTAAACTATACCACCATTGCAATTCAGGGACTTCTCGGGAAATTCAAGCCCGCCAACGCGAAGGTCACGGTCGACGGAGTTGAGTACAGCTTCAAGAAGGTATGGTTGGCGCCCACGATGCACGGAAGATACTACGGCGGCGGTATGATCTGCGCTCCCGAGCAGGACAGACTTGCTGAGGACAAGATGAACACCGTGGTGATCTGGCACAATTCGGGCAAGCTCTCGACTCTTATGGCTTTCCCCTCCATTTTCAAGGGCGAGCACGTCAAGAAGACCAAGATGATAAAGGTCATAAAGGGTCACGAGGTCAAGGTAGAATTTGACCGTCCCTGCGCGCTCCAGATCGACGGCGAGACGGTTCTCGGCGTTACCGAATATTCGGTCAAATCGGCAAAATAAGATTTACATAATAAAAAACGAGAAGCAATTGCTTCTCGTTTCAGTCTGTCGAAAAACGCCCATTACGCGAGAGCGAAGGTGGGCGTTTTGGTGTATTTGAAGTAAAAAAGCGATATAAAAGCAAAGAAATCGGAGGGATGGTTATCTCTCCACTTTCTTTTAGCAAATTTTTTGAGATTC
>JAZMZI010000133.1:0-25538 GCA_045585895.1 Eubacteriales bacterium | reverse complement strand
CATAGCTGGGTAGCCGCGTGCGGTTTTGATAAACGCTGAAGGCATCTAAGCGTGAAACATGCTTCAAGATTAGATATCCCATCATTTTAAATGAGTAAGGTCACTTGCAGACTACAAGTTTGATAGGTCGGAGGTGTAAGCACAGTAATGTGTTCAGCTGACCGATACTAATAGACCGAGGGCTTGAACCTCCTTGTTACACTAACCGTATCGCTACGGTAAACGTAACAGGTTCAAGAATTAGTTTGAGTTTCGGGTTTTGATACTCATTATTTCTTTTATCTTTCGATTGGTCGAGGTCATAATCAAAGACGCACGGTTAAAACCGTGTTTTTTTGTTGTATTTTAAGTTAAGAAAACTTAACACCGCTTGCGCTTGTTTGTGCTGATCGTGATTTTTTACAGAACACGTTAAGCAAAATTAACAATATTGTTTATTAATCTCTTGACAAATACGAGTTAAATGGTATAATTAACATATAAGCTCTATTTGGAGGTCAATATGGATTTTAAAAATATAAAATCGTCTGCAAGACCGGTCTACACTTGGTTTTGGAATACCGAAATTACCCGTGAGGGAATCAAGCGTGAGATCGATGAGATGTATGATTGCGGTATTCGCGGCTTTTACGTTTTGGGTGAGCCTGAGTATTTCCGACCTTTAACACGAGCAACGCACCTTTCTCCCGAATATCTTTCCACGGAGTATCTCGATCTGCTTTACTACGCCTACGAGCTGGCGGAGGAAAAAGGAATGGAATTCTGGCTCTACAATGAGGGCGGTTTCCCTTCGGGAATGGTTTGCGGTAAGATCAGAAATATGCGTCCGCACCTTGCCAAAAAGCACGTTGGATACAGAGAATACCGTTTGCTCCGAGGCGAGAGCTTCGTCAAAAAAGAGGAGTCTATTGTTGCCTTTGTGGGTGGAATTAAGATCGAAGAAGGTTTTTTGACCGAAAACGAAGGCGGAGAAGTTATCTGCGAGTATTATATGGTCGACGAGCCCGACCGTCCTCTCGTAAATTCTGATATTGCCCAAAGGGAGACTACCGACCTCTTTATTGAGATGACCCACGAGGTCTTGAAGGAGAGGTTTGGCGACGTTATGGGCGAAAAAGTTACCTTTATGTTTGACGACGAGGCTCATATGGGACTTTGGACACGCGGACTTGACGTAATGTTTGCGGAAAAGTACGGTTACGAGATATATCCTTATATGTCCTGCATTTCGATGCGAAAGCAGCCCGAAAGCGACGATGAGTACCGAGCTGTCAGCGATTACGCAATGCTATGCGGTGAGTTGACGGTCAACAATTACTTCTTGCCAATGAAGGAATGGCTGAATCGGCATAATATGCTATCCGTTGGTCACCTCGATTGCGAAAGCTGCACTAAAAACCTTCGTTTGACCCTCTACGGGAACATGATGGAAAGCTACAGAGCCTTTGACGTGCCGGGTATCGACGTTATTTGGAGTCAGATCACTTATCCCGATGAAAACGGCGAGACCTGCTTTGAAGGAAACAGATTTTTCCCACGCTATGCATCAAGTGCGGCTCGACAGTGCGGACACAGTCTTTGCCTCAGCGAGACCTTTGCCGTTCACGGAGGACATATTGCTCCCGAAGAGATGCGTTTTGACGTTAACTATCAAGCAGTGAGAGGCATCAGTATTTTCAACTTCATGACGATATCCTACGACCGCAAGACGCCTATGTGCCTCCAATACCGCCCTAATTTTATCATAGAAAGCCCCGGAATGGATACCTTGACCGAGATAAACGAATATACGGGCAGAGTAAGCCATATTCTGCAAAGCTCGAAGGCAGATATTCGTGCTGCTCTCTACTTCCCGTGCCGTTCGATAATTACAAGGGGTGAGAAGGGACTTGCCACGACCGAAGCCTACGACGCTCTCGGCGCACGTCTTGAAGATATGGGCGTTTCCTTTGATATTATCGACGAGGCTCTCGTCAGAGAGATGAAGCTTGAAGGAAGCTCTCTCGTTGGAGAGAATGTGAGATACGACAATGTTTTTGTGCCCGACGGCTGTTTCCTCGAGCCTTCCGACGTTATGGAAAGGCTTGCGCTTACGGGCAAGAAAATAGTGCCCTGCATAGGTCGTGAAAGCCGATTTATTCAAGCGCGAAAGCTGATATTTGAAGATGGCGAGGGCTATCTTATCTGCAATTTCGCCAACGGGACGGTCAGCGAGACGATAACCGTGGAAAGCGAAAAAACGCCCTATTTAGTTGATATTCAAAGCGGCGATACGTATAAAACAGATTACCGTCGGGAAGGCAACCTTATAAAGCTTCCGATAAGCCTTTCGCGCGGCGACGGATTTTTGCTTTACCTTACCGAGGAAGAGCTTGATGCATCTCCTATGCCGCAATTCGAGAAGGTGCGCGAAGTGTCCGGCATTAAGTCTTACATCAGCCGCAGATATATCATCGACAGCCAAGAGGGACCGATGAATATTTATCCCGAAAGAGTTGATAGGGAAGATACTTTTGCTCCTTGGGATGAGGATTTTTCGGGAGAGGTGACTTATGAAGCCGTTATTGATGCGGATTTTGCCGATGCTTACCTTTCTCTTGGCACGGTTAACCATTGGGCGAAGATATACGTTAACGGTGAAAAGAGAGCCGAGGCGACGATGCCTCCGTATCTGGCAAAGCTTGGTGATCTTAAGGCAGGCGATCAATTAAAGATAGTTGTAGCCAACACAATAGCGCAGGCATGTACGCATTCCGATTATTTTACGGTTCAGGACAAGAGAGACGTTGGTTCTTACCACGATAAAATGAAGATAATGGAAGCGAAGGCGCCCGCAGGTGGTCTTTTCGGTCCGATCGAAGTATTTATGAAAAAATAAAAAGCACAAAAGGGGGCGCTTGCGTCCTCTTTTGCGTTGTAAATTGGGGTTTAACGGCGAGGGGACGCGGGGGATGCGAGCCTCCGGTCAACATTGCGCTACGCGCAAGTTGGGTCGCTTTTTGGAAAAAAGCTCCGCAAAAACTCTTAAAGCTTTTGGGCGCTCTAGTAGTGGCGCAGGATTTTTCGCTCCTTCGGACCTAAAAAAATCCCCCACTGTCACATCCCCTTCAAAGGCTGTTAAACCCAGCCTTATTAGTTTTATTTAAATCTAAATATCTTTAAGTTTAAATAAGATTTCATTTCGTGTCGTCGGCAAAGCCGACAGGGGTTGGGATCCTTAAGGGAGGGGATGTCGTGACGAATAAAAATGCGGCTTGCTGCTTTTTTATTCGTGAGACCCCCTACCCCCTTAAGCGGCGTTTCTTTTGTAACTTTTCTTGCCGCTGATGGCAAGAAAAGTTAATATAGCCTAACCGCCAAATCAAAATTTGAAGTGGGGACCGCAAACAAAGTTAAGTGAACTTAATTAAATTGATATAATATTAAGTAAACTTAATAAGTGCAAAGACTACTAACGAGTTATTGTGTTCAAATTTCTTATAAAAATGCGAAATCCCTTGACAATGAACAGAAAAATGATATAATTATAATGTATATATATTGCATTTTCGCAAGAAAGAGAGAAAAATATGATGAACAGAAAAATTGGAACTAAATGTGTTCAGGGCGGCTATACCGCGGGAAACGGTGAGCCCAGACAGGTGCCGATAATTCAGAGCACTACTTTTAAATATACAACGGGCGAGGCTATGGGTAAGCTTTTCGATCTTGAGGCTGAGGGATATTTCTATTCCAGACTTCAGAACCCTACTTGCGATACCGTAGCAAGAAAGATCTGCGAGATGGAGGGCGGAACTGCGGCTATGCTGACTTCTTCGGGTATGGCGGCTAACTTCCTTGCAACATTCAATATCGCTTCCGTAGGTGACCATATAGTCTCCAGCGCGTCTATTTACGGCGGAACCTACAATCTTTTCGCCGTTACCTTCAAGAGAATGGGCATTGACGTTACCTTTATTGCCCCCGATTGCTCCGACGAGGAATTTGAGGCTGCATTCAGACCCAACACCAAGCTTGTTTTCGGTGAGACTATCGCTAATCCTGCCCTTAACGTTCTCGATATCGAGAGATTTGCCGATATGGCGCATAAGCACGGTGTACCGCTGATCATTGACAACACGTTCCCCACCCCCGTAAACTGCCGTCCCTTTGAGTGGGGAGCCGATATCGTTACCCACTCCACGACCAAGTATATGGACGGTCACGGAAGTGCGGTAGGCGGAGCTATTATTGATTCGGGTCGCTTTGAGTAGATGGGTCACGCCGAAAAGTAAGAGGATCTCTGCACTCCCGACGATAGCTATCACGGAATCACCTATGCCGAGAGATTCGGTCTCGGTGGAGCGTTTATCACCAAGGCGACCGCTCAGCTTATGAGAGATCTGGGCGTTACTCCCGCGCCTATGAGCGCATACCTTCTCAATCTCGGTCTTGAAAGCCTTCACGTAAGAATGAAGAGGCACTGTGAGAACGGTCTTGCGGTTGCAAAGTATCTTGAGACTAACGAAAAGATCGCTTGGGTCAACTACCCCGGACTTGAATCCAGTAAGGACTATGCCGTGGCTCAGAAGTATATGCCGAACGGCACCTGCGGTGTGGTAAGCTTTGGAGTTAAGGGTGGCAGAGAAGCGGCTTCTGCTTTTATGAACGCGCTTCAGATGATCGCAATTGAGACCCACGTTGCCGACGCTCGCTCCTGCTGTCTCCACCCCGCGACCACCACTCACCGTCAGCTCACCGATGCTGATCTGATCGCTTGCGGCGTTGCTCCAGACCTTGTGCGCCTCTCCTGCGGTATAGAGGACGCCGAGGATCTGATTGCCGACATTCAGCAAGCACTTGATAAAATTTAACTATCAGGAGTTTATAAATGCCTATAAAAATACCTAACGATCTGCCTGCGGTACAGACCTTGGCAGACGAAAATATATTCGTAATGACCGAAACGAGAGCAATCACTCAGGATATTCGTCCTTTGAAGATATTGCTTCTCAATCTTATGCCCAAGAAGATCGAAACCGAGACACAGATCTCACGAATTCTCGGAAATACCCCTTTGCAGATTGAATTGACGCTTATAAGAACGAAATCTTATCAGTCGACCAATACCACGCAGGAGCATCTTCTCGCTTTTTACAAGACCTTTGACGACGTTAAGGATCAGAAATTTGACGGAATGATCATCACGGGCGCGCCCGTGGAGATGATGGAGTTTGAGGAGGTCGATTACTGGCAGGAGCTTTGCGAGATAATGGAATGGACGAAGACCAACGTACATTCGACCATGCACATCTGCTGGGGCGCTCAGGCGGGACTTTATTACCACTACGGAATTCAAAAACACATTATGCCCGAAAAGCTTTTCGGAGTGTTCGCCCATCAGGCGGATCACAAGAAGAGTATGCTGCTTCGCGGCTTTGACGAGGAGTTTTTCGTTCCTCATTCAAGGCATACAACCGTGTACCGCGAGGATATCGAGGCGATCCCCGAGCTTCGCGTGCTGGCGTCAAGCGACGACGTAGGTGTTCATATCGTCTCCCGTAACGGCGGCAGACAGTTCTTCATAATGGGTCACTCGGAGTATGACCCCCTTACTCTTGACGCGGAATACCGCCGCGATCTTGCGGCAGGACTGCCTATCAAGCCTCCCGTCAATTATTACCGCGACAACGATCCCGAAAAGGGCCCCGTCGTTCGTTGGAGGGCGCACGGAAGTCTGCTCTTTATCAACTGGCTCAATTATTTCGTTTACCAGTCGACACCTTACGATCTGAAAACCCTTTAATAGAAAAAACCGTCGGAACTGCCGACGGTTTTTTGTCAGTATATTATTTCTTATGATGCTTTTCAAACGATGCATCTACTATCTTGGCAAAAAGGCTGCCTTTGAATCCTTTTATTGTGAAGACCTCTTCCGAGTCAATGCGTTTAGGTTGGATTTTGTAAAAATCCAAAATCGGGATGATTATCAGAGCCGTAAGTCCTGCGTTGAAACCTCCGTTATAGAGCACGAAGCCTCCGTGCATGGCGGCGGTAGAAGTACAGATTATAGCGCTGACGAAGCCCGCCACGATTCCGTATTTGGATCCGTAGCTTCCCGCAATGGGACAAAGCCCTGTAGCGAATGCCAGACCGTTGATGTACGCTTGAGTGGAGAGTGTCCAAGGAATAGGGACGCCCGCTATCGAGCAGACGAGGCAGACGACGAGAAACAGTAAGGTATATCCGAGAGCAATGGACGATACGTTTCTCGGATGCTGTCCGTCTGCGGAGAACGTCAAGGCGGCAAAAACGATACCCACGGTGGCACCCGTAAAGCCTACTCCGTCGGGAAGAAAGGGAAGAAGAACGGGGAGGGCTGATACTATGTTAAGATACAAGAGAATACAAAATCCGTAAATGCCGAAATTGACGAGACACAGAGGAATTCCGAATTTATCGGCGAAATCAAGACCGTACCCCGAGCAAGAGATAAGTTTTTTGTAGTTTTTGAAGCTTCTGCCGTTCATAAGAAAGCCGATAATGATGGCGGTAGCGAAAATTACGGCAAAGAAGACGTTCATAAAAATATAGTAGGTTTGACCAAAGGCTTCATTCAAGGGGTCTCCGGTTACGACCGCTCCGTGCGGCTCTATTCCAAAGGTCTTATAAAGAAAGCAATACACGAATATACCCAGCATTCCTATGGCGAGTCCTGCTTTATACATATTGAATCCGCGATGCATTCTTGTCGTTCCGGGCAGGAGCGCGGGAACAAGAAATCCTGCGGCTACTCCGAAAATGATAGACAGTATTATACCCAGTACGCTGAAGCCTCCCACGGTCAAGGTCCTTCCGGGAGGGTAGAAGAACAAAAAGTCGCTGATAAAGGGTGCCAAAGCGGTTGAAAACATAGCGATATGCAAATGCTCCCTCATTGAACGCTTTTTGATGAGGCAGTAGATCAGCACACCTATAAACGGCGGCCACATATTGATGAAGTTAAGACCGTAGAAGCAGTGGGCGATGACCAAAAGATAAGCCGCGAAGGTGGTGCTGTTTGCGTGGGCTTTGCTGACCGTGACTATCAGCGTACAGGCAAGACCGCAAATACCCGCATTAAAAAGCGAGCTTGCAAGACCGCCCAGCAAAAAATAGTCGGTAACAAGCTTGGACGGCCCCGTAAAGATAGCCCAAAGATCCGTCAAAAATTCTTCAAAGCTTATGCCCGTAATTGCTATTGCAACGGGAACCGCGGCAAAAAAGCAAAGATTTAAAACGTTGATGAATATTTTGAAAGCTACGCTGTTTTCTGCTATTCGCTTTTTGATTAACAGCTCTTGCGATTCAATCATGTCTGACTCCTTTGTTGGTGATATCCATATTTTACCACAATTTATCAAATAATGCAATATTTCAGAATATAATATTTCGCTTCAATATTAAAAAATTGATTTTCGGCAGGGTAAATTGACTCGGAAAGACGGTTGTAAACGAAAAAAAGCAGCAGAGATAGTGGTGATGTCCTTATCGGAGAATTTATAATAGGAATATGGGCATATCCCGATGCATTTGTTAAACAAATGCGAAACTTGCGATAAAAACAGAAGAGAGAACGAAATGGAAAACCATTCTGTTCTCTCTTTTTCTGCTTTAATGAAATCGTAGCAAGCTACGATGAAATCTTCGCTTCGTTCAGATGAAATCCAAGGTTATCACCTTGGATGAAATCAAATCCGTCTTCCTTCACCCTGCGAAGCAGGATTTCATCCACCGCAGGTGGATTTCATCCGTCGAAGACGGATTTGACTGCGTGATACTCCGTTAAGAGTATCACGCATACGGTCTGCTGCTTTTTGTATCAAATATCGTTTCTGCAAATATCCTCGGGAGTTTCTCTTTTGACCGCAAGATAGTCTTTACCGTCCTTAAGCATAACCACGGGGGGCTTGCCGAGACGGTTGTAGTTTGAGGACATAGAATAGTTATAAGCGCCGGTTGTCAGCACCGCTATAATATCGCCGCGCTTAATATCGGCAGGGAGCGTGACGTTTTCCTGAAGGATGTCACCCGATTCGCAGCATCTGCCCACCACAGAGCACTTGAAGGTGGGAGAGCCTTCCTTCTCCGCGTTCATTCTGTTGGCGAGGCAAACGGTATAGGAGGACTTATAAAGCGCAAATCGAGGATTATCAGCCATTCCGCCGTCAACCGAAACGTAATTCTTATATCCGGGGATGCGCTTTACCGTACCTGCGGTGTAGACAGTAAGACCGGCGTCTGCAACGATGCTTCTGCCGGGTTCCATTCTGATTGCGGGCATATTTATTCCTAATTTTTCGCAATATGCCTTCATGTGAGCCGCAACCTGACGGATATTAGCCGCAATATCGATGGTAGGATCGCTTTCAACGTATCTTACGCCGTAGCCTCCGCCAATATCAAGCTCTTTGGTCTCAAAGCCGTATTTTTGCTTCATTTGGGCAATAAAATCAAGCATTATATCCGAGGCGTCAAGATACACTTCGGAATCAAAGACCTGAGAGCCGACGTGACAGTGAAAACCGTAAAGCTCAACGTTTTCAAGACCCGTAGCGTATTTGGCAATCTGCTCGGCTTGTCCGGTTTCAATCGCAGAGCCGAATTTGGAGTCGACCTTGCCCGTAGCCACCGCCGCGTAGGTGTGGGGGTCGATACCGGGGGTCAAACGAAGCAAAACCTTTTGCTTGATACCTTTTTCTCCGGCAATTCTGTCGATAGCGTCAAGCTCTTCAACGTTATCGACTACGAAATAGCCGATGGCAAGATCGATTGCGTAAGCTATATCCGCGTCTGTTTTATTGTTGCTGTGGAAATATGCCTTGTCAAGGGGGAAATCAACGCTTGCGGCGGTATAAAGCTCGCCCGAGGAAACTATATCGGTTCCCATACCCTCGTCTTTGATAATGCGGTAGATCTGCTTGAAGGACGCCGCCTTGCTTGCGTAAAGCGGAAGAGCGTTTTCTCCGAAGGCTTCCTTCATAGCGTTGACGTAGGTTCTGCAACGCTCTCTTATTCTGTTTTCGTCAAATAGGTAAAGGGGAGTTCCGTATTTATCAGACATATCGACGACGTCGATACCGCCGAGTGTAAGGTGACCTCTCTCGTTTATCGATAAATTATTGCAAATCATATTATTTTTCCGCGCCGATCATGCTGTACATATCGTAAAGACCCGCGCTCTTGTCCTTGATAAAGTCTGCCGCCGCTATGGCGCCCTCGGCAAAGAGGGAACGGCTGTGCGCCTCGTGCTTGAGGGTGATGGTCTGGGTATCGGTGCCTACGATGACCTCGTGCTCACCGACGATATTGCCCATTCTGATTGCGTGAACGCCGATCTCGTTCTTTTCTCTCTTGGCGTGTCCCTGTCTGCCGAAGGTAAAGAACGCGTTTTCTCTTATCTTCTGTATCGACTGAGCCAGAAGCAGAGCCGTACCGCTGGGAGCGTCAAGCTTTCTGTTGTGGTGCTTCTCGATTATCTCGATATCCGCATCGGGGAAGGTCTTTGCCGCAGTCTTTGCAAGCTCGCAAAGGAGCGCTACGCCGAGAGACATATTTGCGGAATGGAAAAGCGGGATCTTTTTCGCCGCATCGGCGATAGCTCTTTTTTCTGCGTCGTCGTGACCTGTGGTTGCTAAAACAACGGGGACGTTCTTTTCACAAGCATATTCAAGCAAGGCCTTGGTGCCTGCGTGATGGGAAAAGTCGATTATACAGTCGGGGGTCTCCTTGACATCTGCCCACGAAGTATACGTGGGACATTCGGCGGTGATCTGCGCCACGTCGTAGCCTGCGCAGAGCTCCGAGCCGCGATAGCCGTCAAGCACCATTTTTTTGATCTCGGCGCCCATTCTGCCGCCGATGCCGCTAATAAGTATTTTCATAATTATTAATATCCTTTATATCAAATTAAGACCCTTCATTATAGCCACAAGCTTTGCCTCGTGGTCGGCTTCCATTTCGGTAAGGGGAAGGCGAAGCTCGTTGGTGCAATATCCCATATGGGACATAGCGCACTTTACGGGGATGGGGTTGACCTCGGAGAAGAGAGCGCTGATGAAGGGAAGAAGCTCAAGCTGAACCTTTACTGCGTCTTGATGTCTGCCCTCGAAGAAATCGTGGCAGATCTTGCTGGTAGCGCGGGGCATAGGATTGGAAAGAACAGAAATAACGCCCTTGCCTCCGAGAGAGAGGATAGGAGTGATCTGGTCGTCGTTGCCCGAATAAATATCCATTTTATCACCGACGAGATAAGCAAGTTCGGCTATCTGAGAGATATTTCCGCTTGCCTCCTTGATTCCCACGATGTTGGGGTGATCTGCAAGCTTTGCGGCGGTTGCGGGAAGGATATTGCATCCCGTTCTGGAGGGAACGTTGTAAAGGATTATCGGAATGTCAGACGCGTCTGCGATGGAAGTAAACATTTTTATAAGACCGTTCTGAGTAGCCTTGTTGTAGTAGGGAGTTACGACGAGAGCAGCGTCTGCGCCTGCTTCTGCCGCGTGACGGGTAAGCTCGATAGCGTAAGCGGTATCGTTAGAGCCTGTTCCCGCGATAACGGGAACTCTGCCGCCTACGGTGTCAACGCAGAACTTGATAACGTCCTTGTGCTCGTCGTCGGAGAGAGTGCTTGCCTCGCCCGTGGTTCCGCAGACGACGATAGCGTCGATGCCCTCGTCAACCTGCCAATTTATAAGTCTTTCAAAGCTTTCATAGTCTACCTTGTCGCCCTTCATGGGAGTGATTATTGCGGTTGCGGCGCCTGTGAAGATGGTTTTTTTCATGATTTTATTTTCCTCCGATAAAAAATTCAAAAATGCGGCCGAGAAGTGCTCTCCGCCGCTCTTAAATACTACGTTTCAATAAAAAACAGCCGTATAAACGGCTACCTCTTGAACCATAAAGAACAGTTGAGATAGCACTCCGCCGATCGGCGACAGCAAAACGGATATTATCCGAGTTGCCAGAGCCGTTTGCGCAAAACGGACTCTTCGGCACCCAATCCTTTCATTTTCGCAACGCCTGCGCGGGCTTTGCGCGAAAAATACTCTTATTGAGGTGCGCCTCTATCAATTTCATTATTGACAGTATAGCACAAAAGTCGAGCCTTGTCAATAGCTTTAAACCTTTTTGCAAAAGAATTCAGATAAAAAATTTTTGAAAATTTTATAATTATTTTTGAAAAACTATTGACTTTCACGCTTTAACGTGGTAAAATAACGAGGTATTTATCATTAGCCCATCTATCGATTCAAGTTAAAGGAGAATTTATTGATGAGACCTAACGTTACGGAAGAAAATCGCAGTTTGTTTGAGGCGGTTCTGTCTCTTGAAAGCGTAGAGGAATGCGCGGCGTTTTTTGAGGATATCTGCACAATAAAGGAGCTTCAGGATCTTTCACAGAGGCTCGCTGTTGCGCAGATGCTCAACGACGGAGAAAAGTATCAGACCATCGAAGAGAAAACAGGCGCCAGCACTGCCACTATAAGCAGGGTAAATAAGTGCCTCAATTACGGCAGCGGCGGCTATCGCGAAGTGCTCGGAAGGATGAGATCCGAGAAATAAGCCAATCAGCAGAAAGGAAGATCCTTTATGAATATCAATTCTGAAAAGCTTTGCGGGGGCGAGAGCGCGGTTTACGCGCTTAAGGACCTCTACGAAAGCTACGGTTATTCACAGTATAAAATGAGCAAATTCGAGGAGTACGAGCTTTACGTCAGAAACAAAAGCTTCCTCGTATCCGATCATATAATCACTTTTACCGACGTGGGCGGATCTCTTATGGCGCTCAAGCCCGACGTGACGCTGTCCATCGTCAAAAACAGTCCCGAGAGTGAGAGGGGTGTAAGACGCGTTTACTACAACGAAAACGTTTACCGTGTTCCGAGAGGCGCGCTCTCCTTCAAGGAGATAATGCAGGCGGGACTTGAGTGTATCGGAGAGATAGACGATTATTCGGTTGCCGAGGTGCTTACTCTTGCGGTAAAGAGCCTCGAGACGGTTTCCTCCGACTACGTTCTCGACGTGTCCCATATGGATATTCTGTCCGCACTTATTGAAGAGACGGGACTCTCTGCCCGCGGCAAAGAGGCTTTGCTTTCTTGTATCGGCGAGAAGAATATTCACGGTATAGACGCGATATGCGCGTCTGAGGGAAAGAGCGCGGATACCGTTAAAAAACTGGTTGCCATGAAGGGCGGAGTGGATGAGATGCTTGATATTCTCAAGAGCAGCTCGGTCTATTCGGAAGCTCTTGAGATGTCGAGGATACTCTCGGCGGTATCGGGCAAGGTGAGAATAGATTTCTCGGTCACCGACGATATGAATTATTACAGCGGCATAGTTTTCAAGGGATTTATCAACGGTATCCCCACCGACGTTCTTACGGGCGGCAGATACGACAACCTTATGAAGAGAATGGGCAAGAAGTCGGGAGCTGTCGGCTTTGCGGTATATCTCGATCTTCTTGAAGAGCTTAACGGCGAGACTCCCGAATACGACGGAGACGTTTTGATCCTTTACGGCGGTAATACAGATCTCAAAAAGATTATCGGCATTACCGACGAGCTGACCGCCTCGGGAAAGAGTGTGTCAGCGCGAAAGAGCGTTCCCGATAAGCTTAAATACAAAGAAATTATTGATTTGAGGGAGGGAATGTAATATGGAATTTTTAAACGTAGCTCTCCCAAAGGGTCGCCTTGGAGAAAAGGTATACGATATGTTTGAGGCGGCGGGCTTTGAGTGTCCTTCTATCAAGGAGGTCAACAGAAAGCTGACCTTTGAGAACCCCGAAAAGGGAATAAGATACTTTTGGGTAAAGCCCTCCGACGTTGCGATCTACGTTGAGCGCGGCGCGGCTGATATCGGAGTTGCGGGTAAGGATATTCTGCTTGAATACGAGCCCGAAATATACGAGCTTCTCGACCTTAATATCGGTAAGTGCCGAATGGCTGTGGCGGCTCCCAAAAATTTCAGGTACAATACCGCAAGACCCGTCAAGGTCGCAACCAAATTTGCCAATATTGCCAACGACTATTATTCGTCACAGGGTAAGGATATAGATATAATCCATCTGAACGGCTCTATCGAGCTGGCGCCGATTCTGGGACTTTCCGACGTTATCGTGGATATAGTCGAGACGGGAAAGACGCTGGTTGAAAACGGTCTTGAGGTATACGAGGAGATAGTTCCGATCAGTGCGCGCCTTATAGCGAACAAAGCAAGCACGAAGTTCAAGGGCGATATGATCGACGACATAACCCGAGCACTCTCGGAGCAAGTAAAATAAAAAAGGTTTCAGCGTGAAAGTTAATTTTTTTGCAGGTAATTTAATTGTTTCACGCGCGAATTTTGCCCTCGGCAAAATTCAACGATTGCTATTTGTGCCGCCGCGCGGGCGGCGGAGTGGAGATTAATATGATAAAGATTTTTAAATACGGAGAGGTTTCAAACGACGAGGTGTTCGCTCGTTTTGAGCCTACGGTAAGCGTTGAAGGCGTCGTTGCCGATATTATAAAAAACGTAAGAGAGAAGGGTGACGCAGCATTGTTTGAATATTGCGAGAAATTCGATAAAGCCAAGCTTGATTCTCTTGCGGTCAGCGAAGCGGAGATCGAAGAAGCAGTATCGATGGTTGAACCCAAATTCCTTGAGATACTCGAAAAGGCGGCGGCAAATATCCGCAAATTCCACGAAAGACAGGTAAGGAACAGTTTTATTATCAACGACGAGGACGGGATCGTAATCGGGCAGAAGGTGATACCCGTAGACAGAGCGGGGCTTTACGTGCCCGGCGGAACTGCGGCATACCCCTCCACGGTTCTTATGGATTCTATTCCCGCAAAGATCGCGGGAGTGCGCGAGGTAGTTATGGTAACGCCCCCTTCAAAGGACGGAAAGGTGAATCCCGTAATCCTTGCGGCGGCAAAGATCGCGGGTATCGACAAAATATTCAAGGTTGGCGGAGCGCAGGCAATAGCGGCTTTGGCTTACGGAACCGAGAGCGTTCCCAAGGTCGATAAGATCGTCGGCCCCGGTAACGCGTACGTTGCGGAAGCTAAAAAGCAGGTGTTCGGCGTTGTCTCGATCGATATGATCGCGGGACCCAGCGAGATTCTCGTGGTTGCCGACGGCAAGAGCGATCCTAAATTCGTGGCGGCTGATCTGCTTTCTCAAGCAGAGCACGACAGAATGGCAAGCGCGGTGCTCGTTACCGACAGTGAGGATTTTGCAAACGCGGTCTCCGCGGAGCTTGAAGTACAGATACCGAAGCTTGAAAGAGCCGAGATAGCGCGAGAGTCTATCGACAAAAACGGCAAGATAATCGTAGCGCCTACCCTTATGTGCGCTATCGATATCGCAAACGAGATAGCCCCCGAGCATCTTGAGCTTTGCGTTGATAATCCCTTTGACTATCTTGATAAGATCCGTCACGCGGGCTCGATATTTATGGGCAGATACTGTCCCGAGGCTCTGGGCGACTATTTCGCAGGCCCCAATCACACCCTCCCCACAAGCGGAACGGCTAAATTTTCAAGTCCCTTGTCGGTGGACGATTTCGTGAAAAAGACACAGTATACCTATTACACCCGTGACGCGCTCCAAAAGGTCGCCGATGACGTTGCCTTCTTTGCCAATAAGGAAGGTCTCGGCGCACACGCGAAGAGCGCGACGGTAAGATTTGAGGACGCGGGGGATGCGATGTGAGGGAACTTTTGAAAAAGTTCCCCCACACCCCCTCAAAACTTTCAACAAAGGATAGATAAAAAAGACAGTTAAGGTTTTAAAGTGGTGGCGGTATTTGCAAGGCTTATCTGCTATCGTGTTGACGGTTATATTGGATCGCTCGTTTAAAGAGTTAGATTTTGTTTTAAAGTAAATATTTTTGAAAAGCTTTTGAAGATAGGGGCGCGGGGGAAGAAAGCTTTTCTCAGAAAAGTTTCTTCCCCCGCAATCTTCATAATGAGTAAGTTTTTAAGTAATAAATATTCTTCTCTCACCCCATACACCCCCGGTGAACAACCCAAGGAGAGAAAATACAACAAATTAAATACAAATGAGTCACCTTTCCCACCGTCACCGAAAGCAATAGAGGCGGCGGCTGAGGCGGCAAAAAGCCTGATGCTTTACTCGGACCCCGAGGCGAAAAAGCTTTGCCAAAAGCTTTCGGAGATCTTGAACGTAGGCATTGATTGCGTTCTTCCCACCAACGGCTCCGACGAGATTTTGAATTTCGCCTTTATGGCGTTTTGCGACGAGGAGCATCCCGCTATCTTTGCCGATATAACCTACGGCTTTTACAGCGTGTTTGCCGAGCTTAACAGGGTGCCGTATGTTATAAAGCCTTTAAATGACGATTTCACAATTAACGTTGACGATTATTGCGGAAACTGCGGTACGGTCTTTATAGCCAATCCCAATGCGCCTACGGGTATTCTTCTCGGTCTTGACGATATCGAAAAGATAGTTAAGTCCAATCCCGACAACGTAGTGGTAATTGACGAGGCATATATAGATTTCGGCGGCGAAAGTGCCGTGGGGCTTACGAAAAAATACGATAACCTCTTGGTGACGCAGACCTTTTCAAAATCTCGTTCCATGGCGGGCGCGAGACTTGGATTTGGCGTGGCTTGTCCCTCGCTTATTGCCGACCTTAATACCATAAAGTATTCCACCAACCCCTATAACGTCAACTCTATGACTATGGCGGCAGGTATCGGGGTGCTCTCCGACGAGGAATACACCAAGGCGAATTGCAAAACCGTTATGGAAAACCGCGAGTGGACGGTGGCAGAGCTTAAAAAGCTTGGCTTTGTGATGACCGACTCTATGGCAAACTTCATTTTTTCCAAGCACCCGAATTTTGACGGCGGCGAGCTTTATTTTAAGCTCCGCGAGAGAGGAATTCTCGTCCGTCACTTTACGAAGGATAAAATCTCGCAATATAACCGCATAACCGTCGGTTCAAAGGAACAGATGGAGGAGCTTATAGGCGCAATTTCCGAAATTCTGGAGGAAACAAAATGAGAACGTATAAAATCAACCGCAAAACTGCGGAGACCGATATAAAGTTATCCCTTAACCTTGACGGCAAGGGTAAAAGCGAAATAGACACGGGTTGTGGCTTCCTTGACCATATGCTTACCCTTTTTGCCTCTCACGGCAGATTTGATTTGACTGTTAAGTGCGTTGGTGACACCAACGTGGACTACCACCACACGGTCGAGGACATTGGAATCTGTCTCGGTAAGGCATTTGCAGAGGCTCTCGGAGACAAGAAGGGAATCGAGCGTTACGGCTCAGTGATCCTTCCTATGGACGAGGCTCTTATCCTCTGCGCCGTTGATATTTCGGGCAGAGACTGTCTGAATTTCGACGTTGAGATACCCACGGTCAAGGTCGGTGACTTTGACACCGAGTTAGTAGAGGAATTCTGGCTCGGGTTTGTAAGACAGGCGGGCTGCGCCCTCCACTTCAAGAAGCTTGCGGGTAAGAATTCTCACCACATAATCGAGGGTGCGTTCAAGGCGGCGGCAAGAGCGTTCAAGGCGGCGGTGAAGGTCGACCCCGAAAGAGCCGATGAGATTCCCTCAACGAAAGGGGTACTTTGATGGTTGCAATAATTGATTACGGCGTGGGAAATCTCTTTTCTCTTAAAAGCTCTTTTGCTTCAATCGGTGTAGACGCCACCGTCAGCGCAGATCCCGAAACGCTTCGGGCGGCTGACCGTCTTATTCTTCCCGGAGTAGGCGCGTTCGGTGACGCGGCGGCAAAGCTCAGAGACAGCGGACTTGATAAGGTTTTGCTTGAAGAAGTAGCAAAAGGCAAACCACTTATGGGCATATGCCTCGGAATGCAGATGCTTTTTGACGTAAGCTTCGAATACGGTGAGCACAAGGGCTTGGGACTTATTCCCGGCGAGATAAGACCGATTGCGGACGTTATCCCCGAAGAGCTTCCCATTCCCCAGATAGGATGGAACGCGCTCAGAATAAAGGGCGAAAAGCACCCGATCTTCAAGTATATAAATGACGGAGACTGCGTATATTTCGTTCACTCCTACTACGGCGCGAATTGCTCGGAAAGCGTTATTGCCGACACCGAGTACGGCGCGTATCTTACCGCCGCCGTTGCAAAAGATAATGTATGCGGTTGTCAATTTCACCCTGAAAAAAGCGGTAAGGTTGGACTTGCAATCTTGAAGGCTTTTTGCGAAATGTAATTCAAACTTTTGAATTGTTTTAATAGACCGAGAAGAATTTACGAAGATAAGGCGCAACGGAAAAAGCAGGGCGCAGTCGTAGTTTCCTACGGCAAGCCGCTTTTGAGTAGCAACGTAGTATTCGGAAATTATTCGAAGGTCTGCGATATAATAACGAAAGGACATATTATATCTTATGTTAATTTTTCCCGCGATCGACCTATACGGCGGCAAGGCTGTCCGTCTATACAAGGGCGATTACAAGCAAATGACGATTTATAACGATAACCCACTATCAGTTGCCCGCGATTTTGAGGCAAAGGGCGCGGAGTGGGTGCATCTCGTTGACCTCGAGGGCGCGAAGGAGGGAACTACGCCGAATATCGGTGTGGTCGAGTCCATAGCAAATAATACTTCACTAAAGTGTGAGATCGGCGGCGGAATCCGCAATATGGAGACCGTAGAAAGATATTTTGCCGCAGGCGTTTCCCGTGTCATCCTCGGAACGGCGGCGGTGACCGACGAAGCGTTTCTTCGCGCCGCAGTTGAAAAATACGGCGACAAAATTGCCGTCGGAGTTGATATCAAGGACTCTATGGTAGCTATCAAGGGCTGGATAGAAAAAAGCGAAATCGAAGCCTTTGATTTCTGCGAAAAAATGCAGAAAATCGGAGTTAAAACTATAATCTGCACCGATATTTCAAAGGACGGTGCAATGAAGGGCGCAAATCACGCGCTCTACCGTGAGATGAGCGAAAAATTCGATATGCAGATAGTTGCGTCGGGCGGAGTTTCCTCTATGGAGGACGTCGAAAAGCTCTCGGCGCTCGATATTTACGGTGCGATAATCGGCAAAGCCTATTATACGGGCGCAATTGACCTTAAAGCGGCAATATATGCGTCAAAATGATTTAAAGAGGTATAAAAATGATAACAAAAAGAATAATCCCTTGCCTTGACGTCAGAGACGGCAGGGTGGTTAAGGGCGTTAATTTCAGAGGACTTTGCGACGTGTCCTCGCCCGTGGAGCTTGCTAAATATTACAGCGACAACGGAGCAGACGAGCTTGTATTTTACGATATAACCGCATCGGCGGAGGGCAGAAGGCTCTTTACCGATATACTTACCGAAGTCGCAAGTCAGATATTCATCCCTCTGACCGTTGGCGGCGGCATCAACACTCTTGAGGATTTTGACAGAGTGCTGAAGTGCGGAGCCGACAAGGTCAGCGTAAATTCGGGCGCTATCCGCAATCCGAATCTTATCGACGAGGCGGCAAAGAGATACGGAAACCAGTGCGTGGTTATTTCCGCAGACGTTAAACGCGTTGACCGAGTCTTTCGCGTGTATGCCAAGGGCGGAAGAGAAAATACCGGCAAGGAGGCTATCTCCTGGATAAAGGAGTGCGTTGAGCGCGGCGCGGGAGAGGTCGTTCTGAATTCTATCGACACCGACGGAGTCAAGGCAGGCTTTGACCTTGAAATGCTCCGCGAGGTCTGCGATGCCGTTAAGGTACCCGTTATCGCCTCGGGCGGCGCGGGATGCTCGGGCGATTTCGTAGAGCTTTTTAAGAAAATTCCCACCTGCTCGGCAGGTCTTGCGGCTTCGATCTTCCATTTTGGCGAAGTTGAAATCGCTGACCTCAAGCGTCAGCTTGCCGACAACGGAATTTCCGTTAGATTATAAGAAAGGTGAAAATCAAAATGATAAATATTGACGAACTGAAATTTGACGAAAAGGGTCTTATCCCCGCAATCGTTATTGACAACAAGACGAAAAAGCTTCTTACTTTAGCTTATATGAGCCGCGAGAGCCTTGAAATATCTATGGAAAAAGGTTTGACCTGCTTCTTTAGCCGTTCAAGACAGGAGCTTTGGCTCAAGGGTGAGACCAGCGGAAATTTCCAGCACATTGTGTCTATAACCGCTGACTGTGATAAGGATGCCCTTGAAATTATTGTTGAGCCCGACGGTCCCGCTTGCCACACGGGAAGCTTCTCTTGCTTTACAAATCAAGTGTGGGAAAATCCAGAGGTGAGCGAGAGCGCATTTTCTCTTGAAGCACTTGCAAAGCTTATTGAGGGCAGAAAGACCGAGAAAAAGGAAGGTTCTTACACCACCTACCTCTTTGAAAAGGGGATAGACAAGATCCTCAAGAAGGTTGGCGAGGAGTGTACCGAGGTAATTATAGCGGGTAAGGCAGACGATAAGGCAGAAACGATTTATGAAATTTCCGACCTTACTTACCACGTTCTCGTTCTTATGATTCAGATGGGAATTTCTATTGATGATATTAAGCGTGAGCTTGCGTCACGTCACGTTATCGACCACAAAGTCAAGCAGGAAAAAATGACTAAGTGATATAAAAAAGAGAAGAACGGGCGAGGTTCTTCTCTTTTTATTAAGCAAACTTAACTCTTGCTTGATTAATGATCTGTATGTTAGTTAAGTAAACTTAACTGGATTTTGTTTCTGTCTAAAAAAAACAAAATAATATCTGAAATAGTATATCTTTTTTATAAAAAAGTGGTATAATGCAAGTTGTGCGAAAACGCAATCTGTTGAAAGAGAGAGTAGCGCGAAAATTGCTTTCAACCTAAAGTGAAATAATTTGTTTCACACGCGAATTTTGCCGATAGAAAATTCATCGATATCAATTTGTGCCGCCGCGGGGCGGCGGAACGGAGATTAAAATGGACACGGAAGTAGCCTTTTATTTGGCACAAGGAATAAGCGTACTTACGGGTATTATTGCAATAATTATGATGCAACTGAAAAACATGAAAACGATATTGCTTTTTCAGATAATAGTCAATCTGACGGCATCTTTGAATTATCTTCTGCTTGGCGGTGACAGCGGCGCTTTTATCAGTCTCCTTGCCATTATCCAATCTATAGTGATGTTCGTATATAATACGAATAAAAAGAAGCCGCACATGGCGGTAATCGTGGCGTTTGCGACTGCATACGTTGGGATCTCGGTTTATAACATCGTTTCTTCGGGTGAGATCGTGGGAATATTGCCAGCTTTGGCGGCGATCTGCTTTTGTATAAGTCTCGTTCAGGAAAAGCCTTCGGTCTTCAGGATCTGGGGGGTGCTGAATCCCTCGTTTTGGTTGGCTTACGATCTTATGACCAGATCCTACGTTATGTTTTTCGTGCATTTGGGCATCGTGATCTCAACCGTTGTCGCTATGATAAGACTTGACGGATTTTTAGGAATTATAAAGAAGGATAAGAAAACGGAAAAATGATAAAGAACAGAATCATATCGCTTTTTTTAGCGCTTTCGTGTTTTTCGTTTTGTTTTTCGGGATGTATAAAAGAAAAAAAGGACGTAAAACTTGGAAATATTTTGGTGTTTGGTGACAGTTATTCAACATACGAGGGATATATTCCCGAGGGTTATCCCACGTTCTATCACGACGGCGTAGATTATACCGACGTAAACCATGTTGACGAGACCTGGTGGAAAATTCTTGAAAGATCCTGTGGATCCGAGGTAGTTTTAAACGAATCGTATTCCGGATCGACGATCAGTCATACGGGATACGCGGGAGATTGCATATCCAATTCTTTTATTACTCGCTTTGAAAATTTGATAAAGACGGGATATTTCGAGGAAAATAAGATCGATACCGTAATTATTCTCGGAGGACTTAATGACTTTTGGGCTAAAGCTCCCTTGGGAGAGGTCAAATACGGCGATATCAGTGTGGAGGAGCAGTATTATTTTTTGCCCGCCCTTTCCTACTTCTTGTCGTTGGTTAAATCGACACTGCCCGATGCCGAGGTGATTTTCATAGTTGAAGAATACATCGAAGGCGATATGCGAGAAGGAATGTACGAGATATGCAACAAGCTGGAAATAACCGCCGTTACGCTTAAGGAAATATCCAAGGAAAGCGCTCATCCCGATGAAAAGGGAATGAAGGCTATTGCAAATCAAATAATTGATACTCTTGAAGATAACAAATAAAAAAAGGACTTCGTTTGAAGTCCTTTTTAATCGTTTAAAATCTTTTCCAATCGAGCCATAGACTCTCTCGTAGGTTCGGGAATCTTTCCGAAAGGAAACTCAAGCTCCATTTTATCGTACTTGACCTGACAGATCTTGCGGAAGGGGAGCAGTTCAACCTTGTCCACGTTTTTGTGGTTTGAAACTAACTCTTTTAATGCCAAAATATTGTTTTCACTGTCGTTTTTCGTAGGAATTATTACCTGACGGACGGTTGAAGGAATATTTTTTTCGCAAAGATAATCAAGGAACGCCAACGGCGTTTCGATAGAGCAGCCCACGTTTTCGCGGTAAAACTCGTCTGTGACGTATTTAATATCAAGCAACACGCGGTCTGTGACCGATAGCAGGTCTTTTACCTTATCGTTCAGGATACAACCCGAGGTGTCGAGGCAGGTATTAAGTCCGTTTTCATGGCAAAGCTTAAAAAACTCTCTTACAAAATCTGCTTGAAGCAGGGGCTCGCCACCCGAAGCGGTAACACCGCCGTCATGTCCAAAATACTCCTTGAAGCGCAAGGCTTTTTTGACAAGCTCATCGGCTGAATACTCGGTACCACCTTCAAAATCCCAAGTGTCGGGATTGTGACAGCACTTACATCTGAGGGGGCAACCCTGCAAAAATATTACGAATCTTACTCCGGGACCGTCCAATGTACCCATGCTCTGGATAGAATGGACGCGTCCCGTTATTTCGTTTTTGCTCATATAGTCTCGTGGAAGGTACGGCTGATAACCTCTCTCTGCTGTTCGCGTGAGAGCTTATTGAAGTTGACCGCATAACCCGAAACGCGGATGGTAAGGTTGGGATAATCCTCGGGATTCTCGTATGCCTTCATAAGGGTCTCGCGGTTAAGAACGTTTACGTTGATGTGGTGAGCCTTCTTTGCGAAGTAACCGTCGAGAATGTGAACGAGGTTGTCTATTCTCTCGTCCTCGGTTCTGCCAAGCGCCTCGGGAGTGATCGAGAAGGTGTTGGAGATACCGTCGCGGCAATCGTCGTAGCTGATCTTTGCCACGGAGTTAAGTGAAGCAAGCGCACCGTTTTCCTCACGGTTGTGCATGGGGTTAGCGCCGGGAGCAAAGGGAGCAGATGCGCGTCTGCCGTCGGGAGTAGCGCCCGTATTCTTTCCGTACATTACGTTAGATGTGATGGTGAGGACGGAGAGGGTGTGCTCTGCGTTTCTGTAGGTGGGGGTCTTGCGAAGCTCAACGATCATTCTGTGAGCCATATCCTTAGCGATAAGGTCAACTCTGTCGTCGTCGTTTCCGTACTTGGGAAAGTCGCCTTCGGTCTTGAAGTCTACGATAAATCCGTTTTCATCCTTTACGGGGTGAACGTTTGCGTATTTTACGGCGCTGAGGGAGTCTGCAACTACGGAAAGTCCCGCGATACCGAATGCCATAAATCTGCCCACGTCGGTGTCGTGAAGCGCCATCTGGCTCTTTTCGTATGCGTATTTGTCGTGCATATAGTGGATGACGTTCATGGTGTTTACGTATAGGTGAGCGAGCCAAGCCATATAGGTCTCCATTCTCGCCATAAGCTCGTCGTAATCAAGCTTTTCACCTTCCATAACGGGCATCTGAGGACCGATATGCATAGCGCTGGAGGTATCGTAACCTCCGTTGATAGCAAGAAGAAGAAGCTTTGCGAGATTGCAACGCGCGCCGAAGAACTGCATCTGCTTGCCGACCTTCATAGCGGAAACGCAACAAGCGATGGCGTAGTCGTCACCGTAGTGAGGACGCATAACGTCGTCGTTTTCGTACTGGATAGAGTCGGTGTCGGCAGAAACCTTCGCGCAGAACTTCTTGAAGTTTTCGGGGAGGGAGGTAGACCAAAGAACGGTCAGGTTAGGTTCGGGAGAAGAACCAAGGGTATAGAGGGTGTTGAGCATACGGTAGCTGGACTTGGTAACGAGGGTTCTGCCGTCCTCGCCCATGCCGCCCACAGCCTCGGTGATCCACATGGGGTCGCCGCCGAAAAGCTCGTTATATTCGGGCGTGCGGAGGTGACGCGCGATACGAAGCTTAATGACGAAGTCGTCCATTATCTCCTGCGCGCCCTCTTCGGTAAGGGTGCCGTTTGCTATATCTCTTTCAAAGTAAATATCGAAGAAGGTGCTGACACGGCCCAAGGACATAGCTGCGCCGTTCTGCTCCTTGATAGCCGCAAGGTAAGCGAAGTAGGTCCACTGAACCGCCTCGCGAGCGTCCTTTGCGGGCTGGCTGATGTCAAATCCGTACATTGCCGCCATTTCCTTCATATAACCGAGGAAGGTGATCTGCTGGAAAAGCTCCTCGTTAAGACGTATCTGGTCAGTGTTAAAGTTGCCTGCCGCGAGTGCCGCCTTGTCCTTCTTTTTCTCCTCTATAAGACGGTCGATACCGTAAAGAGCCACGCGACGGTAGTCGCCGATAATTCTTCCGCGTCCGTAAGCGTCGGGAAGTCCGGTTATGATGTGGCATTTTCTCGCCGCTCTCATTTCATCGGTGTACGCGCGGAAAACGCCGTCGTTGTGAGTGGTACGGAAGCGGAACTCCTCCTCTACCTTGGGGGAGAGTTTATATCCGTATGCCTCGCATGCCTGCTTTACCATTCTCATTCCGCCGAAGGGGTTGACACTCCTCTTGAGAGGGCGGTTGGTCTGCATACCTACGATTATTTCGTTGCTCTTGTCGATATATCCGGGGGAGAAGCTTGTGAGGGAAGAAACGGTAGCGGTGTCGATGTCGAGCACGCCGCCGAACTGTCTTTCAAGCTTGAAAAGATTCTGTACCTTTTCCATAAGCGCGTCGGTGCGCTCGGTAGAGCCCGCGAGGAAAAAGGAATCTCCTTCGTAGGGCTTGTAATTCTTTTGAATGAAGTCACGGACGTTTATTTCGTCCTGCCAAACACCCGTGTTGAAGCCTTGCCAATTTGCGTGTTTCATATTAATTCTCCTTTTTAGGTTATAAGATCAATTTGTGCGGTTGTGTTTCCACGTGTATAGTACGGAAACAAAACAAAAAGGACAAACCGATTTTGAGAAAACGGTTTGCCCAGACGGTCGGCTTAAAAATCTCAAAATCGAGATTCCCGAGTTAAACTCGGCTTCGTTTGCGTTCCCCCGCGGTGCTCCGCGATATCCGTCAGTCACGCAAACGGTATTTATTTGCGGTATCTTACCTCTTATATTATCACATATAAATCGAATTTTGTCAAGAGGGAAAATTGTAACAATTTTTTTGTTGGGAAGTTTATTTTTTGTCAAAGTCGGTTGATTTTTATTGCGTCTTGTGTTATACTGTAATAGTAAATATTTATGCTTGAGAGGTTTTCAAAATGAAGATAAAGGGCGCAATATTCGATATGGACGGCACGCTTGTGGATTCGCTGATCTTTTGGAAATACATATGGGGGGCTATGGCGGATAAATATCTCGGCGGTGAAGAAGGTTTTCCCGGATATGAGATCGATAAAAGCTTACGTACTATGACCCTCAGAGAGGGAATGGATATGTTGCACGAGGTGCGCGGCATAGGCAAGGACGGATATGAGCTTTGGAAATTCTGCACCGACCTTATCGAGGATTTTTACAGAAACAAAGTGGAAATGAAGTCGGGAGCCATGGAATTTCTGAAGTATCTTCACGAAAACAACGTGAAGATCTGTATAGCGTCTGCGTCGGCTCTCGATATGGTGGAGATCGCCGTAGAAAGATGTGAGCTTGGAAAATATATTCCCAAACTTCTATCAAGCTGTGACTACGGTTGCGGAAAGGACAAGCCCGACGTTTATCTTGCCGCCCTTGAATATCTCGGCACACCTGCGGAGGAGACTTGGGTATTTGAGGATTCTTTGGTTGCCCTTAAGACCGCAAAGGGAATAGGAATGCCTACCGTCGGAATTTACGACCCATATAATTTTGGTCACGAAGAAATGAAGAAAACAGCAAACTATTATATCGACGACGGCGAAGGTTTGGACAAGCTGATAGCCGAGAGAGTGTTTGATTGAATATAAAAAAACGCCCGTTGAGTCGGCGAAATAAATATAACCGGTAAATAAGTGGATTCAGGATCTTTTCACAAAATCGCAAGCGATTTTGGAGTAGTGTCCCGAGCGACCGCTATCCCCCACCAAACACAAAAGGCACCCTATTGGGTGCCTTTTGTGTTTGGTGGGGGATGGTGGATTCGGACCACCGAAGTCAGTGACAACAGATTTACAGTCTGCCCCCTTTGGCCGCTCGGGAAATCCCCCATATTGGAGCTGGTGAACGGAGTCGAACCATCAACCTGCTGATTACAAATCAGCT
>JAZMZI010000132.1:0-17940 GCA_045585895.1 Eubacteriales bacterium | reverse complement strand
TTTATTAGCGAGCTAATAAAATCGACCGCACACTTTTGCCTTTTTGTCAACCCCTTTTTCGAAATTTCTTTAACTTTTTTGCAAAAAAAAGAGCCAAGTCCATTTCTGAACTTGGTTCTTTTCTTAACTTAATGACATTGCGCTTTGGCGGGGCATTTTGATTTTAATCTTGCTTTTGGCGGAAAAAGGTGGTATAATGTCATCAGAAACTCAAAGGAGCAACCTTTTATGAAAAAAGCAATAATGTACGGCGCGGGAAATATAGGGCGCGGATTTATCGGGCAGTTATTTTCTATGTCCGGATATGAAATAGGCTTCGTTGACGTAAACGAAGCGATAATTTCCCGTCTTAACACCGACCCACAATACAACGTTTATATAACCGACGGAGAAGACTATAAAACTCACGCGGTCTCCCCCGTCTACGGTATTAACGGCAGAGATGCGGATGCCGTAGCCTCCGAAATAGCGTCTGCCGACGTTATGGCGACCGCCGTGGGCGTCAACGTGCTGAAATTTATTGCCGAGCCTATGGCTATGGGTGTTAAAAAGCGTTTTGCCGAAGGCATTACGTCTCCCCTGAATATTATAATCTGTGAAAATATGATAGGTGCCGACGAGTACCTTGAGGGTCTTATCAAATCTTATCTTAACGAGGACGAAAAGGTGTATTTTGACGAAAAGATCGGTCTCGTTGAGCCATCTATCGGCAGAATGGTACCCGCAACTCCCCGTCATATTGCGGAAAAAGATCCACTTGCGGTCTGTGTTGAACCCTATTGTGAGCTTCCCGTTGACAAAGCGGCTTTCAAAGGCGAAATACCCGAGATTGCAAATATGATCCCCTTCTCCCCCTTTGATTTCTATATTCGCCGCAAGCTCTATATGCACAATATGAGCCACGCGCTGACCGCGTATCTCGGTGCGTTGAAGGGTTATGAGTACATATGGCAGGCTAACGGCGACGCGGCTATACGAAATACGGCAACGGCGGCTCTTGAGGAAATATCTCGCGCCATGTCGGCAGAATACGGAGTCGGTATTGCGGAACTTAACGATTTCTCAAGCGACCTTATCATCCGCTACGACAACAAGCTGCTCGGCGACACCGTGGAGCGTGTCGGCAATGATACGAAACGAAAGCTGAGTGAAAACGACCGTTTCGTAGGCGCTATCAGGCTTTGTATGAAGCACGGCATCGTGCCGAATAATATAATTCGCGGAATGGCGGCGGGACTCTTTTTCTGCCCCGCGAATGATGCGAATTCGCTTGAAGTGACCGCTTTTCTTAAAGAAAACGGCGTGCTTGCAACACTTGAAAGGTATTGCGGAATAAACCAAAACGAAGAAATCGCAACACTTATCAAAAACGAATATGACAAACTGATATAGAAAAAAAGCTCGGGCGATCCGAGCTTTTTTGTTTAAAACATCATCAAAACGGTTGACGCCGCGGCAAGCACCGAGGCTATGATCGTCTTCGCCTTTGGCTTTTCGCCGATAAAGAGACTTACCGCCGTTGAGAACAGCATAGTTCCTCCCGTAACTATCGGGAACAGCACCGACGACTCCAGACTAACTAACGCTATAAGCTGCAACAGATTTCCCATTCCCGAGCAGAACGCGTTGCCCGACACGTTTCCGATATCCCGAAGATCTATCTTGGGGAATTTTTTGTATACGATCAAAATTGCAACAAGGCAGAGCACCACGTTAATTGCGCGGTTGGTCATCGTGAAATCCTCGCTGCTGACCGCAAGGTGTGCAAACTGCGGCTCACAGTGAATAGACGTCACCACTCCCGACAATCCGTTAAGCAAAAACACACCGAAACAGTAGATAAGCGATTTTTTCTCGCTTTTTTCGCCCTTTTCGAAGGTCAGGATCAAAGCTACCGCGATCATCACGTAGCAGGCTATCTTTCCCCACGTTAAAGGCTCTCCCGAAAATATCAATCCGTAAAGCGAGGGAAGGAGCATTCCGCCCAGCATCGCAAAAATCGAAAACAGCGAAAGATTAACGCTCCCCAAGGCCTTTATGCTGAATATAGAATAACCTATAAGTATAAAAGAGCTGATCGTTGCCAACAAGGTCGAAAACCAAGAAAACTCAAGCTTAAAGCCCGAAAGAACGCCCCAGCCGCTTATCTTTCCGATCGCAGTGAATACGAGGAAAATGACTAACGCAATAAGGCTCGTATACATTGAAAAGGTAAGCGCCGCCCGAAGTCCCGTTCCGTTATTTCTCTGATACCCCCTGTTAGTGAGAAACATCAGAGAATACAAAAACGCCGCCGCAATTAAAAATCCGTAATCCATAATCATCCGTTATTTCTTTTTTTATTTATATACGCAATAAGCTTATTCCAATCCTCACGGGAGAAATAGTGAGTTCCCGCGCGCAGGTGGAAGCCGATATGACCATCGTGATAGACGTCGCCCACCTCGGGAAGTCTGTTTTTGCATATAAAGCCCGAAAGCCCCATCTTCTCATATGCAGGAGACGCGGCAACGCAGGAGAGCATCTCGCTGTCGGGCGCCGCCCAGAGATCCTTCTCTGCACTGGCTACGTAGACGTAGCGAGGAGCCATAGATGCTAACATATAGTGCTGATCGAAGGGCATTTCACTCTCGCGGTCAGCGTACTGCTTATAGGTCTCGCAGAACCAATAGGGGAACATATTGGTTATATCTGCCACCTTCTCGCCGATCTTTCCTCTTGTGATCGCTGCGCCGCTGCAACCCGAATCATTGGAGTGGGCGAAGGCAAATCTTTCGTCGGTGGCGCCGCAAAGGAGTGCTGTCTTACCAAGACGTGAGTGACCGCAGACGATAGCGCAGCTCTTGTCAAGTCTGGGCTCCTCCATAGCGTAGTCCATAACTCTCTGCGCAGCCCAAGCCCACATGGCGATCTTACCGGGGTCGGTGGGCTTTCTCTCGCCGTTCTCATACAAAACACCCGCAAGACCGCTGGTAAAGTCACCGTTATCCTTCGTTACGTCCTCGTAGCAGAAGGAAAGGCAGGCAAAGCCACGGTCGATTATCTCCTCGGTATGCATATATCTGTCGGGGACGTTGGGACGGAAGTTTATATGAATAAAAAACGGATGAGGTCCTTCGGCTGTGGGGATAACTGCCATAAAGGGGAATTTGAAGCTCTTCTCTCCCCAGTATGAGGTCAGCTCAACGTACTGCGCGGTTGCCTTACCTGCGCAGAAGTTGCCTATGTAGTTGTTTTTTACCGACCATTCAAGTCTGTCGGGCTTCGCGGGTATATGTCCGTAGACTTCTTTTTGCATGATCTCAAGCATTTCTTCTCTTGATTTGAGTGCGGGAATGCCTCTTTCGGCTAAAATTTGTTTAAGCATAATTTCACCTTACCTTTCAATAAAAAATGTAACATATTTGGTATATCTGTAATTGACCTTGGTTTTGCAGGAGACCTGAAGAGTATATTCTCCTCTGTCAAGCCCCGTAAGATCGATATAGACCTTATTTTCATCAATTGTGTAATTCTTGTAGGCGTTCTTGCCCAAGAATACGCGTATGTCTCCCACACTGTCCTCGGGAAGAGTGGCGATCAGGCTGAGAGCTTCTGCGCTTTCGTATCTCTCGCCCTCCTCAACCCCATCAAATATTATAGCGTTAGGGTGAGGCTTGGTTGCGCCCATATTGTCGCGGAAAACTCCGAATTTTGTAATAGTGGTGTCGGGGATAAAGCCCTTGGGAGTGCCCGAAGCACCGATCCTTATCTTATAGATGGTCTTGGGATCGAAGGGACGGGGATCGTTAAAGCCCTCGGGAGAAGAAAACAGTACAAAAGTATCCCACGGATATACGATGGTTTTCCAATCGTCGGTGTACGCCACACCCGAGCTGTCTCCGCTCCAATAAGATCTGCCGTCGGTTGTACAGATAAACGCAGTCAGCTTGGTATTTGTACTGTGGGAGTGCTTCCTGCGAAGCACGAGACCGTCGGTACCCTCAAACACCGCCGCATCCTTCACAAAGAATTCGGGGAAATACCACTGAGCGTGACCGTCGCCGTGGTCTGCCTTGATGGTTATCTCGTTGTCCTTGCTCTCAAAGGTAATTTTTCCGGGCCACATAATATTCTTGATATTCCAATTCTCAGCTTCGCGGAATCCCTCGAATACCTTTATATCCTTATCGGGTATCTGCATATCGTCAAGCTTGAACCAATATCGGCATACGGCGCTCGAAACCTCGCGTCCGTCAGAAAGCGTTGCACCGAAGAGCACGTCGCCCATACTGTTCATTTTTGCTTTACCCGTAGTCTTTATCACGATATCAATATCGACTCTGCCGAAAGGCCCAACCGTAAAATCGGGATCTGATATTCTGATTTCAAAATGCTCGGGGTATTCCGCGGTAACGTACGCCCTTCCGCTCAAAGCCTCGTCGTTAAAGTTATATACGCGCAGAGTTACCTTTTGTTCATCCTTTTCCTTGAAAAGGTAGCCCTTCTGCATAATGATAGCTTTTGAAAGATCTTGATTTTCCCATATGGGATTAAGCACTATCCTCTTTTCCTCGGGAAGCTTTATCTTCTCACATTCAAGAAGCTCAAAGGAGCTTTTAAAATAATCCGAGGCATCTGCTCTGCCCGAGAATCTAACAAAGATCGGATACTCGGAAAACTCTACGCATACTTCACCGTTCATTGCGACCAATTGGATCTCTTTACCGAACATATCGGAAACGGTCACCTTTTCGGCTTTGAGCGAAATCGACTGATTTCCACCCGCAAAAAGTACGGCAACGTCCTCGTCTCCCCTGTCAAAGAGATATCCGCAAGAGTTTTCGGGAATATTGGCGATCCTGCCTTTTAAAGCTCCCTTACCCAACTGATAGGTCAGATTTGCGGTAACGGCAAAGATCGGATAAGGCTGCTGAGTCCATGCATGAGCATTTCCAAATCCTCCGCCCGCTTCAAGAAAGGCACGGGAGATGAACCAGAACCATTTGTCACATCCTTCAGCAAGTATCTTTGCGCAGGATTTCACGGCGTAGCGGCACATAAGCTGAAGCTGGTCAAAATTTGCGATTCCGTCGCTTCCCGCCCAGACCTTCTTACCGTTCTCGGTCATAAAAGAGGGGCGAATGGAATCCTTGGGTGAATAAGCCAGAACACTCTTTCTCGCATATGCCGCCTTACTCTCAATTCCCTCGTATCCGTGGAAGTTATATATATTACTGTAATCAAGAACTCCGTTCTGAAGAGTCAGATCGTAATATATGGTATCCGCGCAGAATGACGTACTCGTCATAGACGTAAAAGCATCGACTCCCGAATCGAAAAGTCCGATAAATGCCGCCTTACAGTAAGCAGTGTGAGTATCGGGAAGAGGCGGCGCGTGGAAGAACAGGTCTGCTTCGTTCTGTATCTCGTACATCTCGTTGGTGACGGGATTGAGCGCCGGGGCGTCCTTGTATTTGCGGTAGGTGTCGCGAAGATCCATATTTTTGATGCCCGGCATATCGTTCATATTATCTGTGGAGACCGAGGAGACCTTGAATCCCGCATTTTTCAGCTTTTCTCTGTATTTTAAGATGCGTTTTTCCCATTTAACCATATCGGTTCTGCCTCTGAGCCACGGGAAGCCCAAAAGTCTGAGAGAGCGGACGAACTCGTCGCCAAGCTCGATAGTACGCATCTCGTATTCCGCCGCCACGTCGGTGCCTAACGAGGTATCCTCATACTCGACTCTTTCCGAAAGACTCACCGTAACGGCAAAAGCCAGATAGTCGTTAAATACGTCTCCACCCTCTGCCTTAAGGAATATCCTGTACCAACCCACAGGGAAGGCTCCAAGGTCAATAATGCAGTTGTCACACCCTTTTTCGGCAACCACGCGTCGGGTCAGGAAGGTCTCTCCCCAGCCGTCGGTGATTTCAAGACTGTACGCATAGGTCTCGGTTCTCTTTTCAACAAAGGAGACCTCAAGCAGTATTCTTTCGTGTCTTTCGAAATATCCGATCTTACGATCGAAGAAGGTTATACTTTTAATTTTGCTCTTTTCATATTCAAATATAGAATTGGTGATCTGATCATTCATAAACATATCTCCCATCTTCATATATTTACTTTGATAATTTTTGGGAGTCATACCCGTTTCGTCTCTGAAGACCTTACAGAAATACGACGAATCGGAAAATCCGCACTCTCTCGCCACGTCGGCAATACGGACGTCCGCTCCCGACAAAAGCATCTGCTCGGCGTGCTGTAATCTTACGGAGCGCAGATATTCGGTGGGAGTCACGTCCTCGTTTTCTCTGAAAAGCTTAAAAAGCAAGGATTCCGATATTCCGACGCCGCGCGCAATATCCTCTGCCGAAATAGGTTCTCCGTAACGCTCCTCTATATGTTCCTTTGCCTTTATAAGCAGCGGGGGCTTTTGCGCCGAAGCAAGCTCCGAAAAATACGTGATCAATATATCGTATACGTATTTGGAAAGCAATTCGGCATTTTTTCTTCTTTCGACCATCTTAAAAACGTAAGCTATTTTGGAATATATGGTTTCGCTTTTCAAAAAAGCAAAATTCTTCACTCCGAAGCACTCGAGGATCTTGTCGACTCCGTTGCCTATAAACGTTATCCAAGCAGTCTCAAAAACCAAGCCCTTCGCATAATAGTATACGGGGATGTCGGATCGCATAAAGATAGCCGTTCCCTCATCCAGATCAAATTTCCCTTCGGGTGTTTCAAGCACGCCGCGTCCCTTTTCAACGTAGAAGATGTGATGAAATCCCGCCCCATAAGGTCTGTTATGGGGTTCTTGGGGATGATTCATTCCAACCGTCAAAAGGGTTATCGGAAGATATTTTTCGGCCCTCGGGTCTCGCGGAGCTAACAGCAGCATAACAGTTCCTCGCATAAAGAATTTTTATATTTGCCAATACGCATTTTCGCATTTTCTCTTATATTATAGTGCGATTTTACGGTTTTGTCAATGCGTTTCGGTAGGATTTTTATATAAAAAAGGAATGACCGCACGATCATTCCTTTTTTATATACGTATTCAGATATTCGTTTTTTATGTCCTCGGGTAGCAGACTGCCGCCCGTTGCCCAAGCTATATGGGTCGCATCAGACAGATCCGCTTCGCAGATGCCGTTTTTCTCGCAATCCTCTCTGCTATAGCCGTATTTTGCAAAACCGACCGCCCCCGCAAACGCCGCGCATCCCGAGGGTTCAACGGTAATTCCCTCACTTTTGTCGAGCAAACGCATAAAGTCGTAAAGTCTGCCGTCCGACACGGTAAATTCGCCCGAAAGATGATTCGTCATTATCCTCGTAACAAGGCTTGAGGGACTGGCGCATGCAAGTCCGTCGGCGGCGGTAAGTCCATGGATGCCGAAATCGTGGACATTGGCTTTTTCAAAGGTCTGCGTTGCAATTCCCAATAAGACCGAAGGATACAGGGTCGGCTCAACGAAATAGCAGTGAACAAGGTCGCCGTATATCCGCTTCAAGCCGTAAGAAACACCGCCCGGCGCGCCGCCCACTCCCGCAGGAAAATATACTATAAGGGGATGCTTTTCATCAACGGTTATTCCCTGCTCCAAAAGCTGCTTTTGAAGCCTTTCGGCAGCCACCGCGTAGCCCAAAAACAGATCTATCGACTTTTCGTCGTCAACGAAATGGCTGAAGGGATCGCCGTCCGAGCTTTTTCTTCCCTCGGCGACGGCTTTCGAATAATCATCCTCATATTCGATGACCTCAACTCCGTGTGAGCGCAAAAGCTCCTTTTTCCACTGTTTCGCGTCTGCCGACATATGTACCTTGACCTTAAAGCCGAGTGCCGCGCTCATAATGCCGATCGACATTCCGAGATTTCCCGTTGATCCTACCTGAACGGTATATCTGCCGAAAAATTCTTTGAATCGGGGTTCTGCCAAGCAAGAATAATCGTCGCCGTAAGAAAGCATACCTCCCTCTACCGCAAGGGTCTCGGCATGCTTCAAGACCTCGTATATGCCTCCTCTTGCCTTGACCGAGCCTGCTATCGCCAGATGGCTGTCCATTTTGAGAAAAAGTCTGCCGTCTATTTTGCAGTTTCCGTATCTCTCAAGTGCCTTTTTCATCCCGTCTATCTCTCGGAGAGGGGATTCGATAAGTCCGTCGGTCATCAAGGTCTCGGGAAAACATCTTTTTATAAAGGGAGCAAAACGAGCAAGTCTCGCTGAAGCATCCGCAATATCAGCATCGGATACCGCAAGCTGTGAAAGTCCGTCAACCATCTCAAAAGGCAATTTATATGGGTTTATCCAAACGGTCTCGCGTCGGTTTATCACGTTTTTTATGCTTTCGTCGTTCTTATAGTCATACATTACGGCAATTCACCTCGTAAAATTGATAACTAATTATAACACGGCAAGGTTTCTGTGTCAATTATAAAAAACGGACAGGCACAGTCGCTTGTCCGTTTTTAACGTTCTATATTTCTATTAACCGCGCCCGTAATAGGGTTAGGATAGTTTCTATAATTTCCATACCTTTCGGGTTTGAAAAGAGTCTTCCATTCTCCGCAGATATACGGTATCTTCATTTTCATTATCTCCGTGATATGATCTGATTTATGATTGTAACACAAATAAAAATACCTGTCAACAGCAAGAAAACAGACGGGCGTTTGGCATTAAATCCCGTCTGTTTTCATTTTATTAAATTTTTGTCCAATCAAACTGCGCTACTGCGGGGAAGCTTCTGTCGTGGCAAAGTCTGTCGTATATTGCGCCGCAATCTACGGGCGAGAAGACCTCGTCAACCATTTTTTCGGGTTCAAATCTACCCAGCGCGATAAGCTTGATAAGCGATTCGGTATCGTCCTTAGCGGTAAACCAGCCGTGGCTCGACTCCTGTCTGGGACGGGCGTCGGTATGCGCTCCGATAAGAGTAATACCGGGGCCGTGAACCTTTCTGTAGTAATCTATGTAAAATTCCTTGTTTCTGGTGCAGCCAAGAAGAGCGATCCTGCCGAATTTAGCCATACAATCAAGGCACTGATCAAGTCCTACGCCAAGTCCAGTGACTTCAATAGCGGCATTTACACCCTTTCCCGTTACTGCCTTCACCTTTTCAACGAAATCGGGCTCGGTGGGATCAAATGCATAATCCGCGCCAAGTGAAAGTGCCTTTTCTCTTCTCTCCTTAACGGGGTCAACGGCAATTACGGGAACGGCACCGGCAATTCGTCCGAGCTGAACTGCCCAAAGACCGAGAACACCAAGTCCCATTACCATCATCGATTCACCCATCTCAAGCTTTGTCTTGCGGATAGCCGCCAAAGGGAAGGTGCCTATATGACAGAGAGCCGCCGCCGAAAAGCTTACGTTATCATCTATTTTAAAGACGTTTGATCTTGCAATAATATTTATTTCACTGTGTGAACTCCAGCCCATGGCAACTCTGTCGCCCACATTCAAATCTTTTACCGCCTCGCCGACAGCTACCACGATGCCCGCACTGCTATATCCGCTCGTTCTGGGGAAAGTAACCTCAACGCCCTCTTTAACGGCAATGCTGACGTTGGGTTCGCCCGAAACGAGTGCTCTCTCGGTTCCGCAGCTTATAGAGCTTACCACGGTCTTGACCGCGACCTGACCTGCGCCGAGCGTGGGAAGATTCTTTTCCAAAAATTCAGCCACACAAGGCTTTGTAAATACTATTTGTCTGTATTTTTCCATGATCTCAACCTCCGATATCATCGGGATATTCATCCTCGTTATCACAATTATAATATATTGACAATTCTCTTTCAAGGTGCTATAATACAATAAAACACCACAATAATCCGAAAGGCACTAAAAAAATGAACGGTAACGAATATATCGGATTTCTTTCCATGCGAGAACTGAATTTTGAAAACACCTACACCACAGGCTCGCTTCAATCATACTCAAAACCCTGTATCGGCTATCTTTTGCGCGGTCAAGGCAAGTTTTTCTATAACGGAAACACCTATTTTGCCGAGGAAGGCGATCTTATATATATAGCCAAGGACACAAAATACTACTCGGTGTGGTACGGAGATCCTGACATAAAATTTTATTCTATCTCTTTCGATTTCGTCCATCCATACGCTTTTTACAACTACCGCTTTCAGATAGTCAAGGGCATATCCCGCAAGCACTTTGACGGGATCATAGAAAACCTTAACGATCGCCCAATGCTTGCTCTCTCCCACGTATACTCTCTCCTTGACGGGATATATCCAAAGATGAAAACAGACGCCGCTCCCATACAGAACGGCGCCATTGAAAAGGCTATTATTCACATTGAAAACAACTACCGTGAGCCTATTGAGATAGACGAGCTGTGCAGACTTTGCCACCTCAGCCGCTCGTCGCTTTTTGAGGCTTTCAAAAGGCGCACCGGCGTCAGTCCCATAAACTACAAGCACAACGTAATGATCCAGCACGCCCTCGATATGCTCGCCCACACCGATATGACCGTGGATGAGATAAGTCAGACGGTTGGTTTTACTTCGTCAAACTATTTCAGAACCGTTTTTTCAAGGCTGACGGGAAAGACGCCGAAAGAAGTTCGGAAATAGCCTTTGTCTTTACATAGTTTTTTTGTAATTGTCGGGATTTTGATCGGTATTATAGGTAGGATCATCGGGATTTATACCGTTCATCACCTGCATGATATGGTACGCCTCAGCCTGCATCTTTTCAGCCGCGGCTCTTTTATCGAGGCTCTTATCGGGATAAAGCGGCTCTCCGATATGAAGATCGACCAAAGGCTTTTTGCCGAAAAGTTTAAAAATACCCGTTCTCGGTCTGAAAGAGAAGCTTATGGGAATTATAGGCTTATCATGCTTCACCGCATACTGAAAAACCGCCTTTTTTAAGGGTCTTATATCGGGATAATAACCCCACATCGACCCTTCGGGATAAAAATGCAACCATTTGCCGCTCTCAAGCACCTCGTCTATAGCTTGATTGAATTTGACCATCGAGCGGAAGCTGTCGGTGGGGATCGGAATACCGCCCGACATCCTTATCCAACTTCCGAATCCGCCGTTCAAATTCTCCTTCCACGCAGGGAAATAAGCGAGATGAGGACGGATCGCCTTGAGCACGCAGAGATAATCCCACATAAAAACGTGATTGGAAATGGTTATCGCTCCGTTTTGAAGCTCTTTTTTATGCTTTTTAAGATTTTCCTTGCCGTATATCTTAAGACCGTGAGTAAATCGGCAGAGAAAGAACACAATAAGATTAAGTCCGAGCCAATAGATGCAACGCATCACCTTAAAGTCGAAGCTTTTGGGGAGATATGGGTAGCTTTCGTCAAGCACTATCTTCCTTTTTTCGTTGACCTTAAGCATATGCGCGTCGCATCGATCGGGATAAGCTATATTGAGATCGTGTCTGTAATACATAATACGTCCTTATTTTTTCTTTTTTTCTTTTGGAGGCAGATTCTTTGGCTGATAGCTGAGCTCGTTTACCGCGATGACCGTGACGAATGCCTTGGGATCTATCTCCTTTATTTTATCCATCAGCGCCACATATTCGTTTTTGTCAACGATGACTACCGCTTCGCGGCGAATTACGTTATCGTAGGCACCGATGCTTTCATATAGGGTAGCTCCGCTGTGAAGATCGTGAAGCACGTAGTCAACGATCTCGTCAAGCTTTACCGAAATAATACACACTCTGCGTTTGATATTGAGACCGAAAATAAACTTATCGACGAGAAGTCCGCTGAAATAAGTACCAAGCACGCTGACTACCACTATTTTGAGATCATCTGCATAGAAAAATGAGGTAAGCGCTACCGCTATTCCCGAGATCGAGACCGCCGTTCCAAGACCCATTCTGAGATACTTGCTCATTATTTTGGCAACTATATCAAGTCCGCCCGACGAAGCGTTGTGCGAAAAAAGTATCGCCATAGCTATACCGATCACCAAAATATACGACACCGTATCAAGTATAGGATCATTCGTAAGAGATTTAAAATCAGGAAATACCACTTCGAAAACGCCCAAAGATAGAGGAACTATGATAGAAACGTAGACCGTCTTTGCTCCGAATTCGCGTCCTATCAAAAGAAATCCCAAAATCAGCATAATTATGTTAAAGCAAAGCGAAAAAACCGATATCGGAATTGACGGAACAAAGTGATTCAACAGCATAGCAACGGCAGATCCGCTTCCGATCGCAATATTGAGCGGAAGCATAAAGAAATATATTGCGGCTCCCGCAAGCACCGCGGCAAAGGTTATAATCGAGTATTCCTTTAAAAACTTCTTAAACATATATGCCTTCCAATGTTATTTTGTATCATAAAGTGATCTGAGCTTAATGCTCTTTGGTATTTGCGAAAGTATTCTGACCCTCTTTTCCCCCGATTCCATATCAAAGAAATTGTCGTCAAGGATAATATCGCTATCATGGGAATATATCTGTACGGCTTTTGCAAATGCAGAGGCTTTAATCACTACCTCATCGCCTTCTAATCTGACATCAAGATGAGGGTCGGCAAGCCTGAAGTCTTTGGGAGCGGCAAAAAGCGAAAATCCCTCGCTAACGGCTCTGCCATTGACAACGAAAGAATATTTCAGATGATGCTCTCTCGGCAGCACGGCTCCGAGGTCAAGTCGATCAAGCCATTTTGCCGTCATAGGCAAAACCGTTATCATCTCACTGCCCTCTTTAATAATGCGGCTCTCCGCATCACGAAGCTGCCACACCACTTCACCCGACACAGGGGAGAGGGTGTCGTTGGTCAGACAAAGTCTCGCTCCTATCCGAGATCCAAGTCCTGATGCTATCTGCAACTCCCCGATCTCCTCGCAGGAGATAAGCACGGGAGAGAAAAAGCGCTTCGCCGCATATTGCAGAGCTTTGAATCTGCCGAAATAATCGATACTTGACCAGCTTGTAACCGTCCATATATCGTTAAGCTGCCAATAGAGAGCTCCCATACATCTGCCTCTGTTTCTGCGCAGATGCTCAACGCGGCAGCCGACGGATTCGGCCTGCGTCAGTTGTGAAAGATATATAAGCTCTTCAAGATTATCGGGAACGTCAAAAAGCCGCGTTAATTGAGCCATTATAAGCTCGTTACCGCCCGAACTGCGCTGATGCCTTGCCATAACCGGAGTATATATATCTTTTCTGTCCTCGGGAGCGGTAAAGCCTTCAACTGTCTTTATATCGGGCAGTGATTGGAACCCGAACTCGCTGACGTAACGTTGGAATCGTCTTCTTGCCGATATATGATCGTTGTCCCAATCGTGGCAATCTCCAAAATTCTCGCCGTTCGGATCGCTAAATCCCCCTTTGGAAGTTGGTGACGAAGGAATATAGGGAATATAAGGAGCGATCGCGTTTACGATCCGAGGTATCTTTTTTTCGAAAATATCAAGGTAGACTTTCTCCAGCCTCTCACCGTCCGCTCTGCCCGACAAGGCTACGTAATCGCGGAAATGCCACTCTATCTCGTTATTTCCGCAGACGAGAGCGATACAGGCGTGATGTCTTACGCGGCGCAGATTTTGCTCGACCTCAAGAGAGATGCTATCAAGCATTTTCCCATCGGGATCGTAGACCGAGCAAGCAAAGGCAAGGTCGAAAAAGACCAAAAGTCCCAATTCGTCGCAGACGTCGAAGAAGAAATCGTCGGGGTAATATCCTCCGCCCCAAAGACGGACGGTGTTAAAATTAGCGTTTTTACAGTGAGTAAGCAGAGCTTTCGTACGTTCGGGCGTGATACGCGAAAAAATATTATCCTCCGGAATGTAATCCGCGCCCATAGCAAAGATCGGAATGCCGTTTATCTCGTGATAAAAGCTTTCGCCGTATTCGTCTAATCTTCTGACCAGCTTCGTCTCGCGCAGACCGATTTTAAAACTCTTTTCATCGCAAACGGCGCCGTTTTCGCGCAAAATCACCGATATTTCATACAAATTCTGTTCACCAAGTCCGTTAGGCATCCAAAGCAAGGGAGACTTTATCTCGGTTTCGCGGTTTGCTTCAATAATTGCAACGCTTCCGTCTGGAGCGGTCATTTTTATCTCGATTTCGCCGCCGTCGCACTCGGTAACTGCAGTTAAAAACACTCTGCCTTCCCCGTGTCTCTGCAATATCTCGACGTCAAGTATTTCGGGACTGTTTTTTTCAATCAGATAAACGCTGCGCCATATACCCGCGTCGGGAAGCCTCGGTCCCCAATCCCAGCCCATCATAGAATGGGCTTTTCTGAGATAAGGGTAACCTTCCATACAATCGGTTGAGCCGAATAGCTTAGCCTCGGCGTTTTTTGCCCTTATAAAGGGGGCTATCGGGTGGCAGATCACGCGCAATAGGTTTTCACCGTCAACGACAAGAGCCGTAACGTCAAAGGAATATTTAACGTGCATATTGTCGGTCTCGGCAATCAATTCATCATTGAGATAGACCGAGCATAAGGTGTCAAGCCCCTCAAAAACGAGGAAGATCTTATTATCGGTCGCTTTATAATCGAATTTCCTCTCAAAAGAGAACTCTTTTTCCGCGAGGGCTAAATATACGTCCTCGTTATCTCTGAAATACGGGTCGGGCAATATTTTGTTATCAATATGCAAAAAGGAATAGACAGAACCGGGAATATTGCCAAAGCACGAGTATCCCGCCCCCGTCATTTTCCATTTTCCGTCAAGATAAGTCCTTTTCATAAAAGCCCTCCTCCCAAACTCGACGTATTTCTAATAAATTATAGCACAGTTGCGTTTTTTTTGCAAGTGGGAAATTAAAAGTCGGCGCAAAAACGCCGACGATCATTGATATCTTACGCAAACGCTCGATACGAGGTAACGAGTCCCGAGCTGAGCAACGCTCCCCCGATGATATCGCTTATCCAATGCACTCCCGAAAAAAGTCTGCCCGCTACCATAAATACGGTAAACGCAACGATAACGGATATTACCGTCCGCTTGACAGCCTTTCTTTTTATTCGTTCTTCAAGCTGCATTATCGCCGTTGGCATCACGCACATAACGAGCATCGTGGTCGACGAAGGATAGGATGCTTCAAGGACACCTTCGATCAGCACGGGTCTGTAATTCATCACGACAAATTCAAAAAACGCGTATACCGCCATCACCGCGATATAGAAAGCGCCCAATACGATAATGCTGCGGTCAACCTTCAAAATGCTTTTTCTTTTTATCCATTGACAAAGGCCCAAAACCGCAAATCCAAAAGCCACGGTTATTGGAATAAGCCCCAACCAATCGGTAACTGTATAAAGCCACATATTAACACCCGTAAGGCTATGAATATGTTCGTTGAAGGTTGCAAATCCAACCGCCGAGCCGTCAGGCCCTATCGGTTGCACGTCAACGCACCGAACGAGAACTGTCCAGACCGCGAACGCCGAGAGAAGTGCCATGGAAACAAATAAGCATTTTTTACTTTTCATAAAATCACCCTTTCCTGTTATGTATTTCAAACACAGTATACAGAGAAGGGATAAAAAAATCAAGGAACGAACCGTCACGAGAGCGACACTATCCGTCACGTCAGCGTTTTATCGCTATAATAGCCTTTATCGCAAGCAACACAAACGCAAAGCAAGCGGCGTAAGGATGGAGAGTCAAAGTAAAGAGCAAAACCAAACTCGCGCCGATCGCCAAGGAAATTCCTGTTTTGATTCTCGACCAAAACAGATTTTCAAAATTTTGCAATGCCAACGTAAACACACCGATAACGAATAGCGCAAATATTGCGGTGTAAAACGCAGCGGAAAGACATGGATCCACGGTCAGCTCCAAAAGTGAGACCGAGCGCACGAAATTCTCTTCTCTTTGAGCAAAAAGCGGCAGAAAGATCAGAAGTATCGCGCTTATATCAAGCAAACCGAAAATAAGGTCCCGAAAGCTCTTTTTCTTGCTCTCCCCATCGGCTTCGGCAAGGCTTAACACCTCGTCGGTCGAAAGAAGCTCGTCTACCGTAACCGAAAAGTATTTAGCTATAGCCTTCAGCGACTCGATATTTGGATATCCTCTGCCCGACTCCCATTTTGAGATGGCAGTCCTCGACACGTAAAGCGCCTCCGCCAGTTCCTCTTGAGTCAGCCCCTTTTTCTTTCTTAGTTCCTGTAATTTTTCGTTGAATTCCATAATAAGCCTACCCACCCGATCTTCACAATTTAAGTCCGTCGATATCGGGCGGCGCGGGATAATCACCGTCCTTATTTTTATTGCTATCTCTATTATATACTAAAATCATTTAAATGTAAATAACCTATTTTGATATTTATTTTAATGCAAAAATCACCTGCAAGCAGGTGATTTTTGCACATCTTATCAATAAAACCTTATTATAAACTTTCTTTTTTAATATGATTTCAAATAACCAGCTTGAAATATCTTATTATCATCATATCACAAATATTGCCCGTGTCAATATAAGTTCTTTATGTTGATGAAAAGAGTCAACCCATGTTAATAAAAGTCAATCGGTATATGTTTGAAGCGAACTGCGTAAGCGACAGTAAGAGTTTCGGAGTTATAAAAGCATTAAAAATAAAAAATAGTATCTTATATACTTTTTTGTCAGCACAGAAATAGAAAAAACACGGCTCGATGTAAGCCACGGTTATCCGCTATTATATTATCTGTTGACAAATTGGAATTTGTTTAACCGTTTTCCGAAATCCATTTCTTTGACCACGCAAACAATGTTTCGGACATCAAATTGAAATCTACCGTTCCGCCATTTTTCAAGTTCATAAATGTTTCGACAATGACCCGTTCATCAAAAGATACAACTTGGAGCAATTCTTTTTGATGGCTGATATAGTTTCCTGTTTGTTTGAAAACGATTGCCTGCACAACAAAAGAAGCCGATTTATATAAACCTCGCAAAACATCCTCGCTTTTTTCATGGAGCATATTGTGAACACATCCGTGGTATATATTACAGACTCCGATTTTTATTGCTCTGTTCACAGCGCTTTCATCAATAACTGACATCACCTCTTCAAGGCTTCCCTTGATCGGTGTGGTATCATGGCAAAACTGGAACAGATCAGATGTCTCCCAATTCATAATTTCCTTTTTGCCTGAAAGGAAACCACAAATCAATTCCCTGTGAGACATGGCATCCAGTATGTTATGATAAGTTTGAATGTCCATAGCAGATAATTCATCCAGAATTACTACAATATCAATGTCGCTTGTTTCTGTCGCTTCACCACGACCATAACTACCTTGCAAACCAACAAACCATACACGGTTGGCGAAAGTATTATTTAATATCTGTAAGAAATTTTTCAGCCAAGCAGTAATATCTATCAACTTAATCACCTCGTCAAATTTAAGTTTATCTAACAGTTACATTATAGCATATAAATCTACAAAAGTAAATAGGACTGCTTGAACCTAACGACACACGCTCGCGTATAACGCGAGCTTTTTGAGGTCGCAAGCGACCTCACCCATTAATCCTCGCGTTGCTCGGAGATGGAATGTTGGCAGAAAGCTCAACGGGAAGGAGCAAGAAAAAAACACTGCGAAATGAAGTGCTTTTTCTGGGTTTAGAGGCTAAAATGACAACTTTTTAAAATCGAAGATTTGCGAAGTAAATCAACCTTTACTTCTTCACTATTCACTATTACCTCTTACCTAAAATTCCGCACACGCCGAGTCAGTGAAAAGTGAAGAGTGAAGAGGTAACAAGTAAAAATTCCGCACACTTGCGTGTACGGAATTTTTTGGCTCCCCCTGTTGGGCTTGAACCAACGACCCCATGATTAACAGTCATGTGCTCTACCGACTGAGCTAAGGAGGAATACGCTCCGTAGGTCGACTCACATTAAGGTCAGCCTGCGGTATATAAATAAAAATTTAATTGCGACATAAACGCAATCAAATTTTTCATTTAAATGGAAACAGCTAAACCGAATGTTCAGTTTAGC
>JAZMZI010000131.1:0-2566 GCA_045585895.1 Eubacteriales bacterium | reverse complement strand
CCCAGATGTTCGTGCTCTTCCTTCTCCTCTCACTGCTTGAGGATTGCGGCTATATGTCGAGAGTTGCGTTCATTATGGACCGTCTTTTCAGAAAATTCGGTCTTTCGGGTAAATCCTTCATTCCTATGCTCGTAGCAACCGTATGCGGAGTTCCCGGAATTATGGCGAGCCGTACGATCGAGCAGGACAGACACAGAAAAATGACTATTATGACCACAGGCTTTATGCCTTGCGGCGCAAAAATGCCCATCGTCGGTCTTATCGCAGGCGCACTCTTCGGTGGAAGCGCACTCGTTGCAACGTCGGCATACTTCATCGGTGTCGCGGCTGTAATAATTTCGGGTCTTATGCTCAAAAAGACAAAGCCCTTCTCGGGTGACCCCGCTCCCTTCGTTATGGAGCTTCCCTCCTATCACGCCCCCGTTGCATCCAACGTTGCAAGAACTGTTTGGGAACGCGGCTGGTCATTCATCAAGCGTGCAGGTACGGTCATTCTTGCCGCCAGCATTATTATCTGGACTCTTAACAACCTCTCGTTTGAGGGTGGTTTCCACTACATAACCGAAGCTACCGGCGGCAGACCTATTCTTGAGGTCATCGGAAGCGTTCTTGCCTGGCTCTTCATTCCGCTCGGATTTGGAAAATGGGAAGCGGCTGTCGCTACCATTCTCGGTCTTGTTGCAAAGGAAGAGGTCGTCGGAGTTTTCGGAGCACTCGGCTATGCATCTGCAGAAGCCGCGGTACTTGCAATCTTTGGCAACGGTCTTGCGGGATTCTCGTTCATGATATTTAATCTTCTCTGCGCTCCCTGCTTTGCGGCAATGGGCGCCATCAAGAGAGAGATGAACAACGGAAAATGGACTCTCTTTGCTATAGGCTATATGTGCGTGTTCGCGTACGCCTGCTCACTTATGGTATATCAGTTTGGTGCATGGTTTATCGGTTTCGGAAGCATTATAGGAACTGTCTGTGCCGCTCTCGTTCTCGCATTCATCGTATATATGCTCGTACGCAAAAACAAATACAACAACAATACTATGACCGTAAAAATAAAATAATCTCAGAGGTATATTATGTGGTTATCTTATGTAATACTCGCCGTTATCGCGGTGGCATTCATTGCTGTGATCGTTCGCGGTATCTACAATAAAAAAACAGGCAAGTCCTCCTGTTCTTGCGGCGGAAACTGCGGCGCGTGCGGCTTATGCCACACGGAAGATAACGACAGCGAAAACAAAAAATAAAAAGGTTAAAGGGTGCGGTCTTATGACGGCACCCTCTCGCAGTTTTTGAGTTTTTTGAAATGAGGTGATTTTTTGAAGCAATTTAACGTAACCGGAATGAGCTGTGCGGCTTGCTCGGCGCGTGTTGAAAAGGCGGTGTCTTCGCTTGACGGCGTTAAGTCTTGCTCTGTAAATCTCCTGACAAATTCAATGGGGGTCGAGGGGAGCGCAACTTCCGACGAGATAATCGCGGCAGTCACGGCGGCAGGATACGGCGCGTCGCTTAAAGATAGCAACGCAGAGCCGTCGGCGTCAAAAAGAGAAAGCGATATCCTTTCAAACAAAAAAGAAATAAACGGAATACGCAACCGACTGATAGCTTCGTCGGTCTTTCTTGCCGTACTTATGTACGTTTCAATGGGACACGTTATGTGGGGATTTCCACTGCCTCATTTTCTCACGTCAAATCCGCTGGCACTCGGTCTTGTTCAGATGATACTGTCGGCAGTTATAATGATAATAAACCAAAAATTCTTCATAAACGGCGTAAAAGGTATTATACACCGCTCACCGAATATGGACACGCTCGTGTCTCTCGGCTCTGTCGCGGCATTTGGGTACAGTACCGTCATTCTGTTTATTATGACGTCGGAAAACACACACTCACATCTCCATGAGCTGTATTTTGAGTCTGCGGCAATGGTTCTGACGCTTATAACGCTCGGTAAGATGCTCGAAGCTATGGCAAAAGGCAGAACGACGAGCGCACTTAAGGGTCTTATGGATATGGCTCCAAAGACTGCCGTGCTTGTTAAGGACAGCAAGGAAATCACCGTTCCCATTGAAAACGTGCGTGTCGGTGATATTTTCGCTGTACGCCCCGGTGACAGTATTCCGGTTGACGGACGTGTTATTGAAGGACACAGCTCGGTCGACGAATCGGCACTGACCGGAGAGAGCATCCCCGTTGACAAATCTGTCGGTGATACCGTTTCGGCGGCAACGATAAACCGTTCGGGCTATATACGCTGTGAAGCTACTAAGGTCGGAGAAGATACAACACTTTCGCAAATAATAAAAGTCGTAAATGACGCAGCGGCAACCAAAGCGCCTATTGCAAAAATTGCCGACAAGGTATCGGGTATTTTTGTTCCCACAGTCATCGGTATCGCCGCCGTGACACTTGCCGCGTGGCTTATATTCTCGGAAAGATCGTTCGGCTTTGCTCTGGCTCGCTCTATTTCAGTGCTCGTTATAAGCTGTCCTTGCGCACTTGGACTTGCAACACCCGTTGCTATTATGGTCGGTAGCGGTGTCGGTGCTAAAAACGGAATACTTTTCAA
>JAZMZI010000130.1:0-2408 GCA_045585895.1 Eubacteriales bacterium | reverse complement strand
ACGTCCTCGACGCCCCGTAAACGAACGATTTAATTCGATTGAACGGGCGGCCGATGACCGCCCCTACGACAATGTTTATCTTAAACGCACCGCTAAACCCCAATTTAAAAATGCGACTTTAGTCGCATTTTTTTGTTTTATCTGTTGACAAAACCAAGTCTCTGTGATATAATCAAACGAATTTTAAGATTGTTGAGAAAAACTCAAAATCGGAGGCTTTATGGAGACTAAATTGTTACACAGATTGAGTTCAACCATGGAATTTATGAGCATGGCGGAGGTCAAGATCGCAAGAGTAATATTGTCCGATCCCCAAAAATTTACTAAATACACTCTGGGAGAGCTGTCCCGAGCGGCGGGAGTGTCGCAGGGAAGCATTATAAATTTCTCCAAAAAATACTGCGGCGGCGGCTTTCCCGAGCTGAAAATAGCGGTTGCGACCGCAATATCCCGCGAAAGCGAACGTCCCTTCAGCGCCGTCGAGAGCAACGATTCCATGAAGACCGTTCTCCGCAAGACCGCGGACGGCATCTGCAAGGGTCTCGGAAACACCGTGGAGCTTAACGGCAGCGACGCTATGAAAAGAGCGTGCGATCTCATTCTCGACGCGAAAAAGATCGAAATATACGGCATTTTCCGATCTGCCGCAGTAGCTACCGATATGTATTACCAGCTTATACAGTTGGGTCTTTGCGCCAACTTCGTCAGTGACGTTCTGACCTGCGCTGTCTCGGCGTCTATGCTTGATAATGACAGTGTGGTTATCGCTATCTCCTCGTCGGGATCGACGAGAGACATTATAGATGCCGTAACTATTGCAAAACGTAACGGCGCTTCGGTGATCTCGATCACCGCTCACTCCGATTCGCCTCTGGCAAAGCTTTCGGACGTGGTGCTTAACGCCTGCCCCGCGGGGAACGTGCTCAGCGAGCATGCAAATCAGGTGCGGATATCACAGCTTGCCATAGTTGATGCTATCGTGTCCGAGCTGAGAAGCAGGGTCGATTCGGACGGCAAGGGCAGATATTTCAAGGTCAGCGAAATACTCGGGCTGCATAACGTAAAGGAGTGATAAATATGAAAGCAAATGCCAAAAAAGCGGTATATTTAGGTTCACTTTGCTCGGTTGCCTATCTCGCGGTCTATATTGCGAGAAATATTCTCGGCGCGGTCACACCGCAGATGATAGAGGCAGGTCACACCGAAGCTTTTATCGGGGAAATATCGAGCATATATTTCTACGCCTACGCCGTGGGTCAGCTTATAAACGGCGCCGTCGGCGATAAGATCCGCGCAAAATGGATGATCTGTATAGGTCTGGCGGGGGCGGGCGTGACCAATCTCGTCTTTTCTCTGATCGCGGCAACTCCCACCCTTGCTATGATAGCCTACGGTGCAACGGGCTTCTTCCTGTCGATGATATACGGGCCTATGACGAAGGTTGTCAGCGAAAACACCGAGCCGATCTACGCTACCCGTTGCAGTCTCGGCTATACCTTCGCCTCCTTCTTCGGCTCTCCGACCGCGGGTGTTTTGGCAACCTTTCTGGCGTGGCAAAGCGTTTTCGCGGTCAGCAGCGCCCTGCTTTTCGTCATGAGCACCGCGGCGTTCCTCTGCTTTACGATCTTTGAGCGGCGCGGACTTGTAAAATACGGTCAGTATAAGCCGCAGGAGAGGGGCGTTAAGAATATCGGTGAGCTTTTCAAGCGCGACATAGTAAAATTCATTCTGATCTCGATTCTGACGGGAGTGGTGCGCACCTCGGTGGTGTTCTGGCTGACGACCTACATAAATCAGTATCTCGGCTTTGACGCGGAGACCTCGGCAACCCTGTTTACCGTTGCCACTTTGGTCATCTCATTCACTGCGTTTATCGCGGTGTTTATTTATGAAAAACTGGGTTATAACGTCAATAAGACCGTTCTAATTATGTTTTCAAGCGCAACGGTGTTCTTCGCGCTGACCTATTTCGTAAAAAATCCGGTTTTCAATATTATTTTTATCGTTTTGGCGATCATGTCGTCAAACGGCGCGGCAAGTATGATGTGGAGCAGATATTGTCCCAGCCTCAGGGACACGGGAATGGTGTCTGCGGTGACGGGATTTCTGGATTTCGTCAGCTATATGTCTGCGGCGACGGCGAATCTTATTTTTGCCAACGCGGTGACCGAGATCGGATGGAAGAATCTCATTCTCGTATGGTTGGGACTTATGGTGATCGGCGTTGCCGTCTGCCTGCCTTATAAAAGCTTTAAAAAGAGAAGTTGATAAATTGGGGTTTAACGGTGCGTTTAAGATAAACATTGTCGTAGGGGCGGTCATCGGCCGCCCGTTCAATCGAATTAAATCGTTCGTTTACGGGGCGTCGAGGACGTCGCCCCCTACAGATGAATCGATTAAAAATCGTT
>JAZMZI010000129.1:0-3767 GCA_045585895.1 Eubacteriales bacterium | reverse complement strand
AAAAATGCGGCTTGCTGCTTTTTTATTCGTGAGACCCCATGCCCTTAAGCGGAGTTTCTTTGGTGAGAGCAAATGCCCGGCATTTGCGAGCCGAAGCGTAGCGTAGGCAGTTTTCATTGCCGACACGGGCAAGAAATGAACGTATAAACTAACCGATAAATCAAAATTTGAAAAACATAACAACAAAAACGGTCTGCCGCGGCAGACCGTTTTGCGTTGAATTTAATCGGCGTACGTATCGAAAATCGTAATCGTATCGGCGATCGCGTTAGGCCAGGTGTCGCCCTTGGCGGTGATCAGGATATACTGGTCGCCGCTGTTTTTGCCCGTGGCAACTACCGCAAGGCAACGTCCGCTGTCGTTGCCTGTCCAGCCAGTTTTACCACCCTTTATATTAACGGTTTGTGATTTAACCGCTCCGTCGTGGTATTTATCCGTGTCGTGCAGTATCATGCTCCAGAAGGTGTGCGACTCGCCGGGGCGGAAATGCTCACTGTCGGGTTTATATTTCATGGTCGTCAAAACGTCGGCACAGAAGGGATTTTTCATAGCGTAAGCAGTTATAACTGCCATATCGTATGCGGTTGAGCAATGGTAGGTCTGGCTTATGCCCGTGCAATTCATAAATTTAGTGGAAGGATTGGTATCGTCGCGTCCATTTTCGTCATCCAGCAGACCCAACTCCTTGACTTTGTCGTTCATTAATTTAACAAACTCTGCTTCACTGCCCGCTATGTATTCGGCAAGAGTTAGGCAAGCGATTCCATCGGAACGAAGTATTGCGTCGTATATAAGCTCTTTGACCGTAAGCTTATCACCGACCTTGAGACCGTATCCCGAATGGCCCGTGACGTTGGCTTTGATCTCCACGACCTCGTTTAAAGCCTCCTCGCTGGGAAGATTCTCGTAAACCACGATCAAGGTCATTACTTTTGTGAGAGAGGCGATCTGTATGCGCTCGGTAGATTTTCTGGAGGCAACGATCTCGCCAGTATTTACGTTATAAAGTGCAGCATATTCCGAAACAATGGAGTCGGCGGGGATCGTTACTGAATCCTCGGGATATTCGGGGAGGGGAAGATCGATCTCTTGCTTAAAGGGGTAGTTACCGTCCTCTCCACCGTTGCTGATGGTTGGCAAGAGTGCCTCGGGATTTGATATTGCAAATATAATGCCGTAAACCGCGGTTATGAGAATTATCGCAACGATGGCGATCAACAATACGGATATAAGCGTTAGAGAGAGATCGTCCATCTGCGCTTCTTTTCTGATGCGGCGCGGACCGAATTTAAACTGTGCCATATAAACGTCCTTTCAAGGGTTGATTTTATATTCAATAACTATATTATTTTAACATAACGTAAGTGCCTTGTCAATAACAAAATCTCGGAAAAGTGAAAATAAAAAAGTCCGCTGTGCGGACTTCTTTATTCTTAATTAACCGAGCAAAAGGAATGCCACAAGAACGGTTATTGCGAATACTGCGGAAACTATTGCAGTAATGATAGAAAGTGTTTTGCTGTAGTCGTTTGCCTTGGATTTGCCGAAGAAGGTTTCAGCTCCGCCTGCGATGGTGCCCGAAAGCCTCTTGTCCTTGCCGGACTGGAAGAGAACCAATGTTATGAGAGCAACGGAAAGAACCAACAAAATAACGCCGAAAGCTATATCCATTTTTATTACCTCCTTTTTCGATCGTAATATGATAAAATTTTAAACGATTTTAAGCGGCGAACCGAGCCTTTCGATTCGCGTACGTAGTATTATATCACACAATTTCAAAAAAAGCAATAGCAAAACGCAAAATTTTTTCAAAAAAATTCAAAAAACGAAAAAAATACGTTTTTTATACAAAAAAATACTTTAAAATATATAAATAGTTATTGCAATTTGATCGATTTTATGTTAGAATATATATAAGTATATGAAAAACGGCGTTGCCGGATTTTATACAGTCCTTTTCAGGAGGTTTATATGAATATAAACGTTAAAGCGGTTGGTGCGTATTTTACACCTGCGGGCATAGTTGCCGATACGGCTAACAATCCCAAATATGCGAAGTATAACGTAAATAAAACCGACAGTACTTACGAGCTGTACGTCTCGTCCAAGCTCTCTCCCGCGGCTATCTCGGTAAGGATACCCGTGGAGGTCTCCGACGGTGAGACCGTGTTTATGAACGGCTTTCAGTCTGCAACCGACAGCCGCGAAAGAACGATAAACGAGAAAATGCGCGGAGTAGACGCGGTATCCGCTTATGCGAACAGAATATATACCGAGGTTGTGGGCGGAGACTATTCTATCGTAAAATATAAGAATAAGCGCGGCGTTACCCACGGCTTTTCCTATTGTTATTTCAGAAACGGTGATAAGTACCGCTTCTTCGGTTCGCTCGACGAGTCCACGGGTTATACCGTGTTCAAATATGATGCAAATACCGCTACCCTTAAGATATCCAAGGATATCGAGGGCGTAAAGCTTTTTGATGATTACAAGGCTATGGCTATCTTCTTTGCCGAGGGCAGCGAGGACGAGGTGTTTGATAAGTGGTTCGAGGCTATCGGCGGAAACGACAGTATCCCCGCTCCCGAAATCATCGGATATTCCACCAAAAAGCTTGATAAAATAGACGAAAAGATCGTTCTTCGTAAGCTTTCCGCCGTAAAGAGATGCTTCCCTGTAAAGGCAAACGCCTATATTATCGACGGTGAGTATTGCGTTCACGGTAATTGGCTCTCTCCCTATGAGGATAAGTTCCCCAGAGGTCTTCGCGCTCTTGCGGACAAGTTCAAGGCGAACGATATGATAGCGGGACTTTGTCTCTCTCCCTTTACGGTGGACGAGGATTCCGACGTGTTCATCAAGCACAAGGATTGGATCCTTTGTATGCCTAACGGAAGATTTGTTAAAGCAAAGAAAAACCTCTACGTTTTGGATTCCGAGAACGAGCAGGTGCGCGCTTACGTAAGAGAAGTTCTTCATACTATTCTTTATATGTGGGGCTTCGATCTTGTAAAGCTTGACAATCTTTACGTTGCGGGAATCTCTTGCGGCGAAGGAAAGAGCAGAGGCGAGAGAATGTGCTCGGCTATGAGATTCCTCAGAGAGTGTTGCGGCGGTAAGCTTATGTATGCTGATCATACTCCGCTTATGCCCGCGTTCGGACTTGCCGATTACTGCGCGATAAGCTGCGACGCAACCGCCACCAATATGCCCGCGGCATACGCAAAGAGATTTTATCGAGAGAGCGCGTCCGTAAGAAACGCTTCTGCCGACGTCGTGTTCAGACACGGACTCAACAGAAGAGCGTTCCTGTCCGCGCCCTGCGGAATTTCCTTTGACGAAAAGGAATTCTTCTTCGACGGCAATCTCAACAACGCAGAGCAGAACGTGCTTACCAATATTGCGGGTCTCTTTACGTCGGTCCTTATCTTCCACGACAGCGGCGCGGCTTACGACCAGAAGAAGAAGCGCAGATTCGTTAAGATGTGCAACCTCGCAAGAGCAAAGAACGTGACCGTTGACAGAGTCGATAACGGATTCGTTATCAACTATAAGCTTGACGGCAGATCTTACGTTATAAAGTTCAGATGATTTAAATTCAAAAGGTATCCGCAAAAGCGGATACCTCAGTCTGTCGAAAAAGTCACTCGAAAGGGTGGCTTTTTTGCGTAAAATATGGTATAATAGAAGCAAGAAAAGACAGGCGGTGAAAAAATGTTAAGTAGAGGACAAAACGGACGAGAAATAATGCAAATGGTGTGGCTTGA
>JAZMZI010000128.1:0-45675 GCA_045585895.1 Eubacteriales bacterium | reverse complement strand
CTACTTCTCCGTTGCTTCCGGCGGCGGTACGGGTAGAACCCTCCATCCCGATAACATGGCTGCGGGTCCCTCCAGCTACGGTATGACCGATACCATGGGAAGAATGCACTCCGACGCACAGTTCGCAGGCTCTTCCTCCGTTCCCGCTCACGTTGAGATGATGGGTCTCATCGGCGCAGGTAACAACCCCATGGTTGGCAACTGCCGCAGGCTGTTGAGATGACATGTTGCTGTTGCAGTTGCTATCGAAGAGGCGAGCAAGTAATTCTTGCGACGTAAGGCTTTTTGAGTTTCACAAGGCTTCGTAATAGCTTTGTAAAACTCATTTCGCCTAAAATCACAAATAAAAAAGTTGGACACATCATTTTGGAGTTTTGCTCCTGTGATGTGTCCAATATTTTTGCTTCAAAAAAGTGCCGAGCCAATCGCAAAAAGCGATTGACTCGGCACTTTTCAAAATGAATAATAGCACATATTAGCGTATGGGACCGGTAACACTCCAAATATTCACTTTTGCGCCTGAATACTGTGCAAGAAAGAGTTTTCTTGCCGCATCTGTAGTATTAGCAGAAATAATTGCTTCTGTTCTCACATTGTTTACATAAGCAACAATCTTGTACTGATTTTGAGCCATAATTTTCTCCTTTCCGATTGACAAGCATTAAATCGCCATCAATCTAATTCAATGCGTTTATGCATTAGCTTAATATGCACCAAACAAGTTGGGATATTTCACCTCTTCTTTGCCAATTTACTATTAGCTGAATCGTTATTTTGAGTTGTTTTTTAACTCAATAACTGCATTATACATTATTTTTAACTATTTGTCATTAGTTTTAGTTAAAAATGTTATAATAAATAAAAAAAGGGAGGGATGAAATGAAGATCGGAGAAAAAATACGTAACGCAAGAGAAGACATGGATCTGTCACAAAGAGACATGGCTAATCTTATCCCTATGAATCAATCCAATTATTCCAAAATTGAGCGCGATATCCAAGAGCCCAATTTGGAACAGCTACGTAGAATTTGCCAAATACTTTCCATCGATCCTCGATATTTATTGCAGATCGGCGAACATACCTCTATTACCGACGAAGATTTTGCTTTATTGAAAGATATAAAGAAATTCATTAAAGAGCATAAAATAAACGGTAAATGATCCACCGTTAATACATTTAAAACTCACGCATTTTCAGATGATATTGCGTGAGTTTTTTATTATGTGTTGACACAAGAACGAATCCGTGATATAATCAAAACGTATAATCGTATCAACAAAGATTTCGAAGCAGAAACGCAGAAAGGACCGCTATTATGAAACGTTCAGCGACTAAAAAAACAGTATCTGCACTTTTGATATTGGGGATGATATTATCCTCTCTTCCCTCCGCTTTTGCCGTGGGTGAGACCGCTCCCAAGGAAAGCGGCGGTGAGCTGACAGCGCAGAACGGTATGACGGAGCAGGCAGAGACGAGCGCCGCCGACAAGGACCGCGACCTTATCGAACACGCAAACGCTCTCGCCAACGGCACTCAGACCTACTACGCCGAGCCGGAGCGTCTCAACGTAGCTATCGAAAATAAGACAATGTCCCTGAAATACGGTCTTTTGGCTGACAGCGACGAGATCTATCTGAAAAACCTTTCCAATACGAAGGGGCAGGCTTACATTCAGAACACCTTCGACGTTTTCGTTAAGACCGAAGAAGGAGAAAAATTCTACGCCTCCAACTCTTTATCTGGTCCGAAGCTAAACATCTACCGCTACGGCTACTATTATTATGAAAACCGCATCGAGGGTCAGACCTTCATATCGGATATCGTTGCCGACCCGAATTACACTTATACGGTAGACATCCAAACCCCCCAGGATAAAAATTCCGTGGCGACCTACGGTTCGGGTGCCAATGGCAGCGCGTACTTCACCGCACCGTCCCAACCCAACGATATATGGATCTCTTACAAGGTTGACGACCTCAACACCGAAGATTACGACTTTATCGAATTTAAAGTAAAGGCTGAAAATGCAGGCGCGGCAGGTCAGATCTTTATCGTTGCGGGAGACGCCACCACATATACCGCAGAGCAGTCTCTATCTTACACCTTTATTGGAGATAACCAGTGGCACGTTTACCGTTTGCCGCTGACAGGCATATCGGGCTATGAGGGCACGCTCAGATACGTGCGTCTTGATATTGACGCGGCAAGCAATACGAGAGTCGACATAGAATACGTCCGCATATATAAATCCAAGTATGAAGGTATCGATCCCGATCTCTCTATTCAACGCTCCTTCCTCACCTATTCCGACAAGCTCCATCATCTTACTCAGTTCTCTACTCCCACCGAGATCACGGGTATTTCCGAAGTGGGTATGGAGACCAAGATCGCCGCTGATACCGTAAACGCTATCGTAGTAAAGGACTCTGGCGGTCTCAAATATTCACTCAACAGCGTCGATTGGGCAACCGCCGAATACGCAGGCTTCGATATTGAAAATGCGGGTATCTTCGGATACATACTCCCCGCAGACGATAAGAGCGGAAATCTTGAGATCATCAATAACGGCACCGATTATATCATCACACAAACTCTCGCGGTAACGAAATTCACGCCTTCGGAAAAAGGAAAGCGTAATAACAACGACCTTTTCTTCGGTCAGAGGCTCTATAACGACGAGACCCACGATTTTACCGCCTTCATTCACGAGGCGGAGTGCGAGAGACACCCTCTTACCAATGAAAATATCATCGTAGACTTTAACGAAGAAGGCGCTAAATTCTCGGGCTACGACGCTCTTTACGGCTTCTACAGATTTACCGTCAGCGGCACGGCGTTCAATCAGGCTTATTACGATTACCCCAACCGTCACTATAACGTAAGATTTACCGTCAAGGGCGACGACAGGGACAGACAGATGTACTTTATGACCCGTTGCTCGGGCTCGGGCTGCCTTGAATCCGCCGTCCTGCTCAACGATCAGGATATGCTCCTTCCCATCCCCATGGAGGTCGCGAAAAACTTCTCGGGCGACGGCGAGAACACGATCTACAATATTGACGACGCACAGTACGGCGAAGCCTTCTTCCCCGTAATCGTAAACGCGGGTGAAAAACGCACCTGCAACGCAATAAATCTCTATCAGAACTGGGGACGCTTTCCTCTTAAGCAGATCTCCTCAATTCAGTTCCATCAGCCCTATTACCACCTCTCAACCGGCGCTACCGAGACCAACTGTATAGTCCCCTATCCCCAGAACGGCCCCGGTCTCCCCGACCACAGAGGTATGTCGGCGCCCTTCTGGAGCGGTCAGCCCCAGCATAACAGCGCGGGCGGTCACTCTTTCCTCCGCTACACCGATTCCACGGGCACCTCCTACTCCTCTCAAAACACCGTCGCTGCCATCGACTCCTACGGTCCCACCTACTGCGACATAACTCTCGAATACGTTACGATCGACGGCAAAGTGACCGCAGAATATACTCACACCGAAATGCCCCAGCTCGACGAAAACCGCGGCTACTACGAAATGAAGTACACCTTCCACGACGACGTCAGCTTCAACGACTTCAAGAACGACTTCACCTTCTACAGCGTCACCGATAACAACGGTACGGGAGTTTACCAAAAGGTAGGTTATCTTGACGTAAACAACGAGAGCCAAGTCGTAGACGCAGAGCATTCTTCGACTATACAAACCTACATTCTGGGTAAAGAATGTCCCTACTTCTCGTTCTTTATGATGCCCGATTGGAACAGAGAAAGCACCAGCGCTCAGGGTTACTCCAACCTTTCCATGCTCTTCAAGGACTGGAAGGTAGTATCAAACGGCGTGGAGATAGATACACCCAATCTTTGCCTCAGAAACAAGAGCGAGACCCTCTACCTCTCTATGGATCTCGGCAATATAAGCTTCAAGGCGGGCGATACCATCACCATCAACGCCATCCTTATGCCTTGGGGCTCACAGGAAATGGAAGACGATCCCGCCAACAGACTCAACAAGCCCCAAACCGAAGACTACGTCACGTATCACTACAGCGACACCCTCCCCGACGGAACTCTTTATATGGACAAGAACGTCCGTGACGTAAGAGAAAACACCCTTCTCGATCCACTTACGATTACCGCAGATGAGAATTGCACCAAGATCGATACTCCCTTCGTTCCCAAGGTAAAGAGCACCAACGGAAGAAGCGCGACCTTCACCGTCTCGGGCGGTTACGATAACAACACCGTAAGAGTTTACGGCTTCGATAAGCTCACCGTTCCCTACGTCGAGGAATACGTTGGAGGCGAATGGGTAGAATACGAGGTAAGCTCAAAGAACACTCCCGATGAAAAGGGATACGGTCACAATTACGACGGCTATATGGTTCATTACGATGCCGACGGAACCTATTCCTACTCCTTCGTATTCAATATGACCGACACAGAGTCGAGAACCTTCCGCGTCAGCGCAGAAAAGGATTTTGAAGGCTGGGCGTACGACCCCTCCGACGTAAAGGAGACCGAAATGAACGTGCTCGTCACGGGCAAGGTCCTTTACGAAAGCGCAAACAGAGCAAAGGATATATACTATTCAGAAAAGGAGTACTACGACGAGGACGGCGGCTTCGTAAGACTTTATATCAATCCCACGGCAGGCGAGTCTTATGCCGAAGCTTACGACGGAGGCACCCGCCCCGGAGGAAAGTACATAGTCTACAAGTACAGGATCCCCACTACTAACAGCAGAAATATCGGTTCTCTACAGTTCTGGACCGGCACCGAAAGAAGCAACGCAGGCGGAAGCGATTACATTGACATTAACGCCAACGCAGTCCGCCACGACGGAGAATGGCACGTGATGGTCGTAGACGTAACCAAATCAAAGAAAGCAGACTCCGTTTTTGCCCAAAACGAATACGGACAGTATATTCCCCGTTATCTCCGCGTAGATACCACCAACGCAAAAATGGAAGAGGGCGACTACGTCGACGTTGCATACCTCGGCTTCAGCGACAGCCTTGCAGAGATAATCGCCGCGAACCAAGATATGGCTGAGATCGATCTTATCAACGCGGGAAATGCTACCTACACGTCTATAAGCACGAACAATTACAGTCCCGAAGGCTCAACAACTCTTTCTATCGAATCGGCAAGCATACACAAGAGCCGAGAGATCACGCTCAAGCTGAACGTTGCCGACAATCAAGGACTCAACTTTATCCGCGTCATCCCCAAGTTCGATAGCGACGTATTTACTCTCAAGAGCGTCGTCAACGGTGATATGCTCTCACATATGTCTCAGCTCAACGGCAGCTATATCTGGCAGGATGAAGATATTTCCGAATCCAACGGCGCGATAGCGACCTTCACGTTCGAGATAAACGAGGACGCAGAATTCGGCAAATACGAAATAGAGCTTAGCTTGGTAGACGCCTTCGGCAAATCCGTAAGCGATCTCACGGTAACGGCGATAAACGCAAGAGTCAATATCATCGAGCACGAATACGGCGACGGCACGGGCGACGGCGTTATAAACTCGCGCGATATCGTCGCTCTCAGAAACTATCTCACGTCTTTCGACTTTGAAAGCGGCGTTCCCGACAGTGATATCTGTGACGGAGCAGACGCAAACGGCGACGGATTTATCAATTCGGCTGACGTGACCGCGATCCGCAAGTATCTTGCGAATTACGATTACGAGAACGACAGACCCACCGAGGATATCGGACGCAAAGAATAATAAAAAACTTTTTGGGGTATCTCATATCGGATACCCCTTTTTCTATTGCAATAATGCATAAAATGTGTTAAAATAATATATAAAACAATAAAAGGACAAAAAAATGCTTGATAAAATATATCTTGAAATAACTAACGTCTGCAATTTGAATTGCTCCTTCTGCCATAAGACGGAAAGAAAAAAAGGGTTTATTTCAGCCGAAGAATTCGATCTTCTTACCGACAAGCTCCGCAGAAAGGCAAGGTATCTCTATTTTCACCTTATGGGCGAGCCTCTGCTCCACCCGCTTCTGCCCGATTTCATAGAGCTTGCCAAGGCAAAAGGATTTATCCCCATTATAACCACCAACGGCTCTCTTTTGGCAGAAAAAGGAGACGCGCTGCTTAAAAGTATACCCCATAAGATCAGCATCTCCCTTCACGCTCCCGAGGCAAACCCAACCTTCGCGGACGAAAATTACCTTTCGTCGTGCTTAAGCTTTGCTAAAAAAGCCGCCGAAAAGGGGTGCTATATTGCTCTGAGGCTCTGGAATTTGGGGAGCGGCGCCGACAATTCCGCAATACTTTCGCGTCTGAGGGAAGAATTTCCTTCGGAATGGGTCCCCGTAAGAGGCGGCTCGGGCGAAAGATTGGCAACGAGGATATTTCTCGAATGGGGCGAGCACTTCGAGTGGCCCGACGACCGATACGCCGAGGCAGACGCAGATGCCGACGCCTTTTGTTACGCCCTCCGCGATCAGGCAGGCATCCTCGTTGACGGGACCGTAGTCCCCTGCTGTCTCGATGCTGACGGCAGATTGGCGCTGGGAAATCTCTTTGACGGTGATCTTGAAGATATTCTTTCCTCTCCCCGCGCAAGAGCTATATACGACGGATTCTCATGCCGCAAAGCCTCGGAAGCTTTTTGCCGAAAATGCGGCTATGCAAAAAGATTTTCAAAACGATAAAGTCTTGAAATTTCATACGCTTATATTTGTTTACATATTACGCGCCTATTGTTCACAAATTTACAGTATAATTAAAATGGTTATATTTTTTTAAGGAGCTTACAATGTTAGATAAATATATGTCACAATACGAGACTGTATTTAACGGATTTCTGGCTTTCGTCGGAAAAATCGTGACTTTTATCTGCACGATGGCCTGGTCTCTGATATTCGGTGCCCACAAATTATTATTGATGTTTTTGAAAGAAATTTGGGATTTCTCGGTTTCACAGCTTGCTTACCTTCTTCCGATCATTATTATTTTAGCCGTAATAATAGCGGCTAACGTCGTAATATCAAAAAAAATGGAGGAGATCGCAAAGATGAAGGGACACCGAAATTCTCATGCCTTTGCCGTCTGCTTTTGGCTTGGAATTCTCGGATACGTTTACGTTCTCTGTCTCCCCGATCTTAACGAAAGAAGATTGCAAGAGTTAAACCGCACCATTCTTGCCGAGCGCGGTAAATCTTTATGATCTTAAATCAGTTTTACACAGGAGTTTTATAATGAATATGTATTTTGCTCTTATGAGTACGAGTGCGGCTCTCGAAGCGTTTTTCGGTGCCGTTGCAGTAATGATTATTGCCGTGATCCTTTTGGCTATACCCTTGTTGTTTATACTTGCAAAGCTTATAATATCCAAGCATTTGTCTTCAATTGCCAAGATGAAGGGGCATCCCTCCTTATGGGCGTTTATTCTTTGCTTTGTTTTCGGTATCCCCGGATACTTCTACGTTGCCGCGCTTCCCGATATGAAAAAGCGCGAGCAGCTTCAAAAGATCATAAGCATTCTTCTGAAAGAAGAAGAGGATCAAACCGCAGAGAAGACCCAAGAGGAAACTGCAGAGCCTCAGCAATAAGCTATAAAGGGGCTGTCTCATTAAGCGCAGAACAAAAGCCACTATTAAAAGAAAAGACAAAATTCAACCAAAAATAATGTTTTTGCCTTTTTAAATGTCGAAATCCGCCTTAATTTCGGCGGATTTCCTCATTCTATGTGGCTTCCGAGGCGCGTTTTGTCTCTCTGGCGTACTCCCGTACGCCTACGAGAACCAAAACACGTCTTCTGCATCTAACTGAGACAGTCCCTATGTCGTATTGAAAAACACTAAAATATGAAAGAAACGAAAAAATGAAGAAAAAAAAGGTTTTAATCCTTGCGCTATCAATACTTTCGGCGCTTCTCGCCGCCGCTCTTTCATCCTGCTTCGGCAACGAGATATACGGCGAAGGAGACGGTGAGCTTAACGTGCTGTGTACTTCTTTTGCTCCCTTCGATTTCACGCGCGAGGTGGGCGGAGACCGCGTTACCGTTTCCATCCTTCAAGACAGCGGAGCGGATCTTCATAACTATACTCCGACCGCGGCAACGCTTGAAGCTATCAGCCGCGCAGACGTATTTATCTATATCGGCGGAACGTCCGACCAAAGCTGGCTCCCCGAAGCCCTGCGTGCTGCAGGAAACGACGATCTCATAACTCTTTGCCTTATGGATACCATTGAGCCTCAGTACGCTCATCTTGAGGGAGATTTCAGCGATCATTCGCACGGCGACGACCACGGCGGCGTTCACACTCACGGAGGACACGAGCACGGGGCGGACGAGCATATCTGGACCTCGGTCAAAAACGCCAAGCTTATGGTCAACGCCATAAAAGACACACTCTGCCTCGCAGATCCCGAAGGAAGCGATACTTACGAGGCAAACGCTATCTCATACAATAGCCAACTTGATGAGATCGACGCAGAGCTTGAGGAGATATCCAAGGACGTACCGATGATGATCTTTGCCGACCGATTCCCCTTTATATATCTTCTTCACGACTATCACATTCCCTACAAGGCGGCGTTCAGCGGATGCTCAAGCGAAACAAACGCAGGCTTTGAGACTCAGATATCACTGATGAACGCGGTAAAGGATAACGCTCTCCCCTGCGTATTTATAATCGAGGGCGGCGACAAATATCAAGCGGATGCCATCTCTGCCGAGACGGGTTGTAAAATATATTCTCTTAACTCAATGCAATCCGTAAAAAGATCGGACATCGAAAACGGCATCAAATACATAGATGTAATGAAAAACAACGCAAATATCCTGAAGGAGGCTTACCGTGGCGCTGATCAGCACTAATGGTCTTTGTATAGGTTACGATAAAAAACAAATAGTCGAAGGACTGACTTTCAGCGTCGGCGAGGGCGATTTTTTGTGCGTAGTCGGCGAAAACGGATCGGGAAAAAGCACTCTTATTAAAGTTCTGCTTCACCTGACCCCTCCGCTCTCGGGAGAATTGTCCTTCGGAGACGGTCTTACTCCCAAAAAGATCGGATATCTTCCCCAACAAACCGCAACTCAAGGAGATTTTCCCGCCTCCGCGTGTGAGGTGGTTCTCGCTGGAACGCTTTCAAGCGGTAAATGGCTTCCCTTTTATACGGGAGAACAAAAAAGGCTTGCCGATATCTCTATGTCCCGTCTCGGCGTACTTGATCTCAAACATAGGTGTTTCCGAGAGCTTTCGGGAGGTCAAAAACAGAGGGTGCTCCTTGCGCGCGCGTTATGCGCCTCCGAAAAACTCATTATTCTTGATGAACCTGACGCGGCGCTTGATCCCGACGCGGCAAAGGATATGTACTCTGCCGTCGCCTCACTCAACCAAAGCGGCGTCGCGGTAATAATGGTGTCTCACGACGCTACCGCCGCTCTGAAGCTTGCAACTCACGTCCTCCACCTTTCGGGCAGACCCAAATTTTTCGGAACCTCCGACGAATACGCAAAGACCGAGCTTTGCAAAAAGCTGATGGAGGGAGGCAGAAAAAATGTTTGACAAGCTCACTCTTTATTTTTCGGCATACCCCACGGTAAGATACGCCGCCATCGCAATACTTTTAATCTCGGTTTCAGCCGCGCTACTGGGGGTAATACTCGTGCTGAAACGCTATTCTATGATCGGCGACGGACTTTCTCACGTCAGCTTCGGGGTCACGGCAATAGCAACGGTTCTGGGACTTACCACTCCGATATACGTTACTCTGCCTCTGACCGTACTTTCCGCGGTCATCATTCTCAAATTGCGGTCAGGCTCAAATACCAAGGGTGACTCGGCTATTGCTATGATCTCTTCGGGCGCGCTGGCTCTTGGCTATCTTGCCCTCAGTCTCTTCGGCGACGACGTCACAAACGCAAACACAGATGCCTGCGCAACCCTTTTCGGTTCGGGAATTCTCGGAATTGACCTTTCCGACGTTATACTCTGCCTTATCCTTTCGGTATCTGTAATTCTTATTTTTATCGTGTTCTACAACAGAATATTTTCTATCACCTTTGACGAAGACTTCGCTTCCGCCACGGGCACGCGCGTTGGATTTTACAGTACGCTTACCGCCATAGTGGTTGGAGTCACCGTTGTTCTTGCGATGAATATGTTGGGCGCTCTTCTGGCGTCGGCACTCATAATATTCCCCGCTCTTTCGGCTATGCGTCTTTTTAAGACCTTTAAAAGCGTCACGATATGCGCCGCCGTCATTTCGGTGGTCTGTGCAGTCTTCGGAATCGTCTTATCCCTGATCGCGGCGACCGCTATCGGTCCCACCGTGGTCGCGGCAGATCTTGCGGTCTTTCTAACATGTTGTGTCATAGGTAAATTTATCAATAAAAAATTAAAATAAAAGGATCCTCTTATGAAAAGATTTATTTCACTCGTTCTTGCAATCCTCACCTTAACTTCGCTGTTCTGCCTCACCTCCTGCTCGGAGCCCGATATCGATCTCAGAGACAAAGAAAACGTATACGACGATCTCGCGACCTTTATTAACGCCGAGAACGGCTACGACGGCAATACGGTAGCGCTGACGTCGACCTACACCGTCGTTTACGATTTCAGCCAGAATAAGATCATTCGCCATACCTTATCGGAATTCGACACCACGGGCGAAAAGCGCGCGCTTTACGAAATACGCAAGGAAGACAAGAAATACCCCGCAGTGGGAAGCCGCGTTACCGTAAACGGAACCTTACACAAGGACGGATATATCAAGGTTAAAAGCTTCAAGAACGCAGAAAAAGCCTTAAAGGTCGATTTTGATACTCTTGAGCTTTCCGCATACGAGCTTAAAGAATTCGTAGGCAACTACCGTACCCAGTATAAGGACAGCGAATACTACGGCAAAACCATCCGCATTTTCGGTCACCTTGCCGCCGACGACAAGGGTTATCATTATCTTATCGGTCTCGACTCCAACGGCGCTTACTCGTGGGAAATGGAGCTTTACGACCCCGAAGAGGAATTCGAATATCCCACTGCCGAGGGCAACACCGTAAACCCCGTTGAAATAATTGGCGAGCTTTCCACTTACGTTGACAATGATATTATGTACTCCTGCATAAAGGTCAAGCGCGTTGGAAGAGCCGAAAGCGTATTCAAGGAAAACCTTGCGCAATAATAAAAGACTTTGGGCGTTCTTTTCAGGATGCCCAAAATTTTTCAAAAAAAATTTCAAAAAGGTCTTGACAAATGATTAAAACAGTGCTAAACTGTTTTCATAAACTAAAAAAGGAGTCGAAAAGTAATATGTTCTCCAACGCTTTCGCATTTGCATACTTTTACTTTTATTATTTTTACCTTTCGTAAAATAATAAAAGTGATTTGTGCTGCATAAATGCAAAGCCTCCCGAGGAAAAATTATATTTTCGCTATAAGGACGCCCGCAGTAAAGATCACTGCGTAGGTGTCCGTTTTTTTATTTAAATTTTATTTTACTCAAAGGAGAAAAAGAAAATGATTGCCGTATTGAAGAGAGGAACAAGTGACAAGCAGGTTGAAAACCTTACAAATTGGATAGAGTCTCAAGGTCTCTCGGTTCATCTTGTAAAGGGTGAGTTCCAGACCGTTGTCGGTCTTATAGGTGACACCACCCGAATTGACGAGGATCTTCTCCGCTCTCTTGATATAATCGAGACAGTAAAACGCATATCCGAACCCTTCAAGAGCGCAAACCGTAAATTTCACCCCGACGACAGTATAATCAAAGTCGAAAACACCAGCGTCGGCGGAGATATTTTCGCAGTAATGGCGGGGCCTTGCTCGGTTGAGAGTGAGGAGCAGGTCATTGAAATAGCCAAGGCGGTCAAAGCGGCGGGAGCGACTATGCTTCGCGGCGGAGCCTTCAAGCCCCGCACCTCTCCTTACGATTTTCAGGGTCTGAAAGCCGAGGGCATCGAATTCTTGCTTGAAGCCAAAAAGGAAACCGGACTCCCCATCGTCACCGAAATAATGAGCGCGGATCACCTTCCGCTTTTCGAAAACGTCGACGTTATTCAGGTCGGCGCGAGAAATATGCAAAACTTCGAGCTTCTCAAGGAGCTTGGCAAGACTAAAAAACCCATCCTTCTCAAGCGCGGTCTTTCCGCAACTATCAAGGAGTGGCTCATGTCTGCCGAGTACATTATGGCGGGCGGAAACGAAAACATCATTCTCTGTGAGCGAGGCATACGTTCATTTGACTCCCAGTACACGAGAAACGTTCTTGATCTGGCGGCAGTTCCCGTACTGAAAGAACTGACCCACCTTCCCGTTATCGTCGATCCCAGCCACGCAACGGGCTCGGCTCGCCTTGTTAAGCCTATGGCTTTGGCGGCAACCGCCTGCGGCGCTCACGGACTTATGATAGAAGTCCACAACAACCCCAAAGCCGCGCTTTGCGACGGCGCTCAATCCCTGACCCCCGAGCAGTTTGCCGACGTTATGACAAGCGTAAAGGCGATGCTTTAAGACGCGAAGGGCGTGTGTGATGCGTTCGAGAAACTTTTTAGAAAAAAGCTTATCGAGCTCTTTAAAAACCTTAAAAAAATATTGAAAAATACCGCTTCGTCTGCTATAATATAAATTGGAATATTATTTGGACGGCGGTTTCGGGAGTTTATTATGAAAATCGGAATTGCAGGACTTGGACTTATGGGCGGTTCTATCGCCAAGGCATACAAAGAATTCGCAAAGGAAAACGGCGCGGACATCAAGCTGTTTGGTTATAACAGAAGCCGCACCGTGGTTGATTTCGCAATACTTGAGGGTACGCTTGACGGTTCTCTTGACGAAAGCAGTATAGGCGATTGCGACCTCATTTTTGTGGCGCTCTACCCCGCGGCTACCACTGAATATCTTGAAAAGATCGCGCCGGCGGTAAACAAAAAGTCTTACGTTATCGACCTTTGCGGAACCAAAAGAGAGGTTTGCAAAGCAGGCTTTGCCTTAGCCGACAAATACGGATTCACTTTCGTGGGCGGACACCCTATGGCGGGTACTCAGTTTTCGGGATACAAATACTCAAAGGCGAATATGTTTAAAGGCGCGCCCATGGTAATTGTACCTCCGAGATTTGACGATATTTCCCTTTTTGACGAGATCAAAAGGCTTCTCGCCCCCGTGGGATTCGGAAAATTTTCCTTCACCACCGCAGAGGACCACGACAAGCTGATAGCCTTCACCTCTCAGTTAGCTCACGTAGTTTCCAACGCTTACGTCAAAAGCCCGACCGCAAAAAGCCACAAGGGTTTTTCCGCGGGAAGCTACAAGGATCTTACGAGAGTTGCATGGCTTAACGAAAATATGTGGACAGAGCTGTTTTTTGAAAACAAAGAGCCTCTGCTTTACGAGATCGATACCATTATAGCCTCACTTAACGAATACCGTGACGCTCTTGAGCATAATGACCGCGACAAAATGCGCGAAATACTGCGCGAAGGCAGAGTTGCAAAGGAATTGATCGACGGCTGACGAAAAACTCCGTCGGAAAGGAAATCCAGATGAAAAAAGTAACCGTTAACGCATCAACGAAATACGACGTGATAATCGAAAAAGGAATACTTGACCGCGCAGGCGAGGAAGCATTAAAGGTGATAAAGCCTTGCACGGCGGCTATACTTACCGATTCCAACGTAGAGCCGCTTTATCTCGAAAGGCTCAAAGCAAGCCTTATTTCATCGGGATTTTCTCCCGTCAGCTTCACGATCCCCGCAGGAGAAGAATCAAAATGCGCTGACACATTGTTAAGCTTTCTTAACTTTTTGTCCGAGCAAAGCTTTACCCGTTCCGATTGCATATTTACGCTTGGCGGCGGCGTCGTGGGAGACCTTGGCGGCTTTGCGGCGGCTATCTACCTCCGCGGAGTAAGATTCATTCAGATCCCAACCACGCTTCTGGCAATGGTCGATTCCTCCGTTGGCGGCAAAACGGCAATAGATCTGCCTGTGGGCAAAAATCTTGTAGGCGCGTTTTATCAGCCTTCCTTGGTGCTCTGCGACTACGAGACTCTCTCAACGCTCCCCGAGGATATCTTCACCGACGGCTGCGCCGAGGTGATAAAATACGGTATCATAAACGACAAGGAGCTTTTCGGCAAGCTGAGATCTCCCATTATGCCTCAGATCGAGGACGTTATCGAAAATTGCGTAAAAAACAAGCGCGACGTAGTCGATGCCGACGAAAGAGACGTAGGTGTACGCCAGCTTCTCAACCTCGGCCACACCGCGGCTCACTCTATCGAAACGCTTTCAGACTTTGAAATATCACACGGCAGCGCGGTTGCCGTTGGAACTGCGATAATCACTCGCGCCGCAGCGGCTTTGGGTCTCTGCCCCGAAAGTGACCGCGACGAGATCATTTCTCTGCTCCGCGCTTACGGTCTGCCCACCGAATCACCTTACGGCGCAAAGGAGCTTGCCGCCGTTGCCCTATCCGATAAAAAGAGGAGCGGAAACAAAATAAATCTTATCGTTCCCTTCGGGATCGGTAATTCTCGGATATTCGAAATAAAAGTGGATTCTCTTGAAGAATTTTTCTCCAAGGGGCTCTGAAACCTATATATTTAAAGGATTCCTATTATGGATAAAGTTTTTAACGGATCAAGAGCTTTGAGTGAGGTGAGAGCCATCTCATCAAAATCCGAGGCGCACAGGCAACTCATCTGCGCCGCTTTGGGAGATAAGGCTTGCGAGATCGTATGCTCGGATTCAAACGCCGACATAGACGCCACCGTTGCCTGCCTGGTCTCTCTCGGCGCTGATATAAAAAGAAGTGAAAACGGTTTTTACGTCAAGCCTATCGAAAAAATTCTCAAATGCGCGAATCTTGATTGCAATGAATCGGGTTCAACTCTGAGATTTCTGCTTCCTCTTGCCGCTTCTCTCGGCGCAGATTGCAGTTTTTCAATGCGCGGAAGACTCCCAAAAAGACCTCTTTCCCCTCTTTACGAGCTTTTGGAAAGCAACGGAATATCACTTTCCCCCCAAGGCTCCAACCCTTTGAAAATAAAGGGAAAGCTCCTGTCGGGCAACTATTCCGTAGCGGCAGACGTTTCCTCTCAATTTATAAGCGGAATGCTCTTCGCCCTGTCGGTTGCGGAGGGTGACAGTACGCTAACTCTCGAAGGGAGCGCGGAAAGCTTACCCTACGTTATTTTGACTCTCGATGCCCTTACTCTTTTCGGCGCCGATATAGTTTTCGACGGCAAAAAACGTTTTGAGATCAAGGGAAGAGAGCGTCTTATTTCGCCCCGAAAGACGATAGTCGGCGGCGACTGGTCAAACGCGGCGTTTTTCCTTGTTGCAGGCGCCGTGGGCAAAGATCCCGTAACCGTTACGGGGCTTGACGAAAACAGCCGTCAAGGTGACCGCGGCATCCTCGATATCCTCGTAAAAATGGGCGCAAGGATCGAAAAAAGCGGTGAAAAGATAACTGTTTTTCCATCAGATCTACACGGGATCGATATAAACGCAAAGAATATTCCCGATCTCGTGCCCATCCTTGCCGTGGCGGCGTCGGTAGCTCGGGGAGAGAGCAAAATATTCGGCGCGTCCCGCCTCCGCTTGAAGGAAAGCGACCGCATCGAGAGCGTTTGTCAAACTCTGACGGCTCTTGGCGCAGACGTAATTCCCACATTTGACGGAATGATAATTCACGGCAAAAAACGTCTTATCGGCGGCGAGGTCGATTCATTCAACGATCACAGGATCGCCATGAGCGCATCCGTCGCTTCTCTGGTCTGCGAAAACTCGGTAACGGTAAAAAGGTTTGAAGCAATAAACAAATCCTATCCCGCTTTTGGGGAAAATTTTAATTGACAGGTGCTTATGAACGCTTACGGATCAAACATTAAACTTAAAATATACGGCGGATCCCACGACGAAAAGATCGGCATGACGCTTGAGGGCATCCCCGCGGGCGAGGTCGTCGATTTTGAAGAATTGAATACCTTTATGGCTCGCCGCGCCCCCGGAAACGACCCCTATTCCACCAAAAGACGCGAGAGCGACCTGCCCGTATTCATCTCGGGCTTTGACGGTAACGTAACCACGGGAGAGACCGTTGAGGCAGTGATCTACAACCAAAATCAACACTCCTCCGACTACTCCTCTCTCACCGATATTCCCCGTCCCTCCCACGCAGACTTTGCGGCGCGGATGAAATACGGCGAAGGAGTCGATCTTCGCGGCGGCGGTCGTTTTTCGGGCAGACTTACCGCTCCAATGTGCATCGCGGGCGGCATCTGTCTGCAAATACTTGCAAGAAAAGGCATTTCCATAGGCGCGCATATCGAGTCTGTCGGCAACGTAAAAGACGAGCCCTTTGACTCGGTAAATATTTCAAAAGACCTCCTTGACTCTCTTCGTTCAAAAAAATTCGCCGTGATCGACGACCTTCGGGGCGACGAAATGCGCCAAGCTATCGAAAGCGCGCGTCTTGACGCAGATTCGATTGGCGGAGTCGTGGAATGCGCGGCGATCGGACTTCCACAGGGCCTCGGCGAGCATATGTTCATGGGTGTTGAAGGGCGCGTATCAAGCATAGTTTTCGGCATTCCCGCGGTCAAAGGTATTGAATTCGGTCTCGGATTTGAGTCGGCGGCTCTCCGAGGTTCGGAAAATAACGACCCGTTTGAAATAAAAGACGGAAAGATCGTCACAAGAACCAACAACTGTGGCGGCATCCTCGGAGGAATGACCAACGGTATGCCCCTTGTCTTCCGAGCCGCTATCAAGCCCACTCCGTCTATCGGCAAGGAACAGGACAGCGTTTCGCTTTCCAAAATGGAGAACGTGAAGTTAACTATAAAGGGCAGACACGACCCCTGCATAGTACCGCGCGCGGTTCCCGTATTCGAAGCGGCGTGCGCTCTTGCCATTACGGACATGCTTCTGGATTAAGAGAGGAAAATATGGAACTTAACCTTAACGAATTAAGAGAAGAAATAAATAAGACCGACGCGGAGATCGTAGAGCTTTTCAAAAAGCGAATGGCGATCGCCGCTTCGGTAGCTGAATATAAAAAGGAACATTCCCTGCCCGTTCTTGACGCGGCAAGGGAGAGAGCTTTGCTTGAACGCATATCGGTTTTGGCGGGTGACGAGCTTTCGGGCTACGCAAGGACGCTCTATCATACCGTGATGGACGTGTCGAAGGCTTATCAGATGAAATGCCTTGATCCCGAATCGGCGATCTACGGTGAAATAGCGGAGGCACTTGAATCCACTCCCAAGCTCTTTCCCGACCGCGCACGCGTTGCCTGTCAGGGAGTTGAAGGCGCATACTCGCAGATAGCCGCAGAAAAGCTGTTTGAACTGCCTTCCATCAAATACTACCCCACCTTTGAAAGCGTTTTTGAGGCAATAGAGAACGGAGAGTGCCGCTACGGAGTACTGCCGATCGAAAACAGCACTGCGGGATCGGTCAAAAAAGTATACGAGCTTATGATCAATCACCGTTTCCATATCGTAAGATCGGCTCGGCTCAAGATCGACCACAATCTTCTTGCGAAAAAAGGAGTAAATATATCCGAAATAAAGGAGATCATATCCCACGAGCAGGCTATAAACCAAAGCTCCGCATTTTTAAAAAAGCTTTCGGGCGTTAAGGTGACCGTAGTTGCGAACACGGCGGTTGCCGCAAAGACGGTAGCAGAGTCCGACAGACGCGATTTAGCCGCGCTGTCGTCGAGATTTTGCGCAGAGCTTTACGGGCTTGACACTCTTGAAAGCTCGGTTCAGGATATGGGAAACAACTACACCAGATTTATCTGCATAGCCAAATCTCCCGAGGTATATCCCGGAGCTGACAAAATCTCGCTTATGCTGGTCACGCCCAACAAACCCGGTGAGCTTTACCGAGTGCTCTCATGCTTTAACGCTCTGGGCATCAATATGACCAAGCTCGAATCCTCCCCCATTCCCGAAAGAGATTTTGAATCGATGTTTTACTTTGATTTCACCGTTTCGGTCTACTCCGACGCGCTGAAAAACCTGCTCTGCGAGCTTGAAGCAAGAAGTGAAAAATTCAGACTTCTCGGCGCGTACTCCGAAATAATTTAAACAAGGATAAGCTATGATAAAAGGCAAAAAGCATTTAAAATGCGGTCTTCTCGGCAAAAAGCTCTCACACAGCTTTTCACCCGAGATACACGGTGAGCTTGCCGACTACGAATATTCGCTCATTGAGCTTCAAGAAAACGAAGTGGGTGATTTTCTCAAAAGCGGCGATTTTGACGCGCTCAACGTTACTATTCCCTACAAAAAAACGGTAATTCCCTTTCTCGGCGAGATAAGCGACGAGGCAAAACGAATAGGGTCGGTCAATACCGTAACGAAAACCCAAAAAGGCATACTTCGCGGCGATAATACCGACTATTACGGCTTTCGTCACACGCTGGAAGTAAGCAAAATATTCGTAAAAGACAAAAAAGTTCTTATCCTCGGTACGGGCGGAGCTTCACTTACCGCAAAGACCGTTTGCGAGGATATGGGCGCCGAAAAGATAACCTTCGTGTCCCGAAATGGCGAAACGAATTACGAAAACGTTTACGAAAAATGCGGCGACACTGAAATAATCGTCAACTGCACTCCCGTGGGTATGTACCCCGAAAACGGAGTATCTCCCATACACCTCGAAAGGTTTGAACACTGCGAGGGTGTGATCGATATGATCTACAACCCCGCAAAGACCGCGCTTCTTCTCGAAGCCGAAAGGCTGGGGATAAGAAACGTTAACGGTCTCCCCATGTTGGTTTCTCAAGCCAAAAGAGCCTGCGAGCTGTTTCTCGGAGAAACGGTCGACGACGGCGAGATCGAAAGAATCACTTCAATTATCGCGTCAGGCGCGCGCAATATCGTTCTCGTCGGTATGCCCGGATGCGGCAAGACCACGGTAGGCAAAGTGCTTTCCGAGATCACTGGACGAAAAATACTGGACACCGACGAAATGATAGCGCAAAAGCACGGCAGATCTCCTTCCGAAATAATAAAGAGCGAGGGCGAAGAGCGCTTCCGCGAAATCGAGAGCGAGGCGGTAGCCGAGGCAGGCAAATTTAGCGGCATCATAATCTCCACGGGCGGCGGCGCGGTAACGCGCGCGGAAAACAAGGATCAACTGAGGCAAAACGGAAAGATCGTGTTTATAAACCGCATCGTTACGTCTCTTTCCACCTTTGACCGCCCCCTTTCTGTAGATCTTGAAGTCCTTTATGAAAAAAGGCTTCCGCTATACCGAGATTTCTGCGATCTTGAGGTGACCAACGACTCCTCCCCGGAAGACTGCGCTGCGGCTATACTTAAAAAGCTAAAAGGAGTAAAATAAATGAAATTTCTTATAATCAACGGCCCCAATCTCAATATGTTAGGCCTCCGTGAGCCTGAGATCTACGGCAAACGGGACTTTGCCGCCCTCTGCGCTTTTCTGGAAAGCACTTGCCAAGAATACGGAATCGAATGTGAGCTTTTCCAGTCCAACCACGAGGGCGCGATAGTCGACAAGATCCAAGAGGCTTACGGAAGATTCGACGGCATAGTCATAAATCCCGCCGCCTACACGCATACCTCGGTGGCAATTCTCGATGCTATCAAAGCGGTAGCGATCCCCACCGTTGAGGTACATCTCTCGGATATAAATTCACGCGAGGAATTCAGACGCCACTCCTTCGTCTCTCTCGCAGCTATAAAGACCTTTGCGGGCCTCGGCTTTGAAGGATACCGACAGGCAATAAAATATTTAGCGGAATATTTGAAATAAAATCACGGCCGGTTCACTTATCCGCAAAAAATCCTCCAATATCGTCTATATTATTAAATGAAGATTTTTACCACAAAGCAGACGTATTAATATATCTGACAACCCGAAAACAGGCACCGACGAGCGGTGCCTGTTTTTCAGTGCTTTTTCAATTCTGACGGAACCCTGCCAATATATTTTTTAAACGTCCTTGTAAAGAAAGACATATTGGAAAATCCGCACATATTCGCCGCTTCCGATACCGAAAGACCTTCGTTGATAAGACGATACGCCTGCTTGCACCTGAAGCCGTTTATGTATTCGAACACGGTCTTTCCAGTACATTTTTTAAAAATACGCGTAAGCCTGTATTTATCGATAAACAGTGTCCTTGCAATATCCGAAAGAGATATTTTTTTGTCGTAGTTGCACTGAATGTATTCGATTGCATCTTTTACCGCGCGGCGATCGTCGGATACGTCGATCGTTGCCTTTTCGCCCGCCGTGTGGTCTTTTCGCAAGATCATAAGGATTTCCAGAGCTATATGCTGTGATCTTGCTATCCTGAGAGGCGAGTCGGAATTGATGAGGTCATCGATCTCTTCAAAAAGCAACGGGAGCCTTGGGTCTTTGATCTTGGCTCTGAAGGTCAGACAGTCGGTTTCGATCCCCGCGTTTTTACAAAACGTTGAGTCAAGAATAAGACAGTCGTATTTTATTATCGAGTCGGTTCCCGTGTGGTGCATAACGTTTGAATTGGCGACAATGACGTCGCCTACATTAAAATTAAGTTTATTTCCGTCAAGCATAACCGTACCTTCGCCAAAAACGCATAGCTGTATTTCGAGATTTTCGTGCCAATTTATTTCCGTTGAAAACGTTTCTGCGGTACGGGTTATTGCTTTTTGATACTTAAACGGTATCTTGTCTTCAAAATTTACGTATTCTTCGTGTCTTGTTCCAAGCATATCCTTTGCAATATCGTGTCAGTAACTACCAATATAATCTATTTACTTTGCGGATAGTTTCCTATATAATGTTATTATACAACAAAAATCATTGAATGTCAAGAGGTAAATATGCAGGTAGTCGCATTTGTGGCAGGTATCGGCGCTATGGTCGCACTGTTTTTTATATATCAGCAACCCGAAAGAAAAAAGCTTATCGTCGCCAAGCTTTGCGCTGACGTGTGTTGGTGCGTTCATTATTTTTGTCTCGGTGCGTACGGCGGAATAGTTCCCAACTTTATGGGCATATTTCGGGAATTGACCTTTATGCAAAGGGATAAGAAAAAATGGGCAAGCTTACCCTTCATACCGATCATTTTTATCGTAATGAACTTTTTGATCGGTATATTTACTTTCAACCGACCTATAAACATTCTGCCGATAACGGCATCGGCTTTCGTTACGGTTTCGCTTTGGTTGAGAAATCCAAGGTTGACAAAAATCATTTCGATCCCCGTTTCTTTGACTTTTCTTGTATACGATATATTCGTAAATTCTTATATAGGTATATTAAGCGAGACGATCGCTATAATATCAATAATAATAAATATTTGCAACGAAAGGAAAAGGAAAAATGAGTAAAACAAGTATTTTTTCGGAAGATTATGTAACGAACAAGCCGAAGATCGAAATTCAAGGTGCGGAAATAAGCGATTACAGCGCAGTTATTTCCAAGGACGCTTCAATTGAAGCGATCGAAAAAGGTGATAGATTTTCTTACGAGATAAGAGAACGCTTCGTGGCGGATTTCGAAAAAAAAGGAATCGACAAGATGGTTCACGTATCGACCTTTGCTCGGATAGACGGATTTATCTATATGACTTATTACGCAAATTGCGCAAATGAAACCGAGGATCCGAATTATCAGACAGCGCGTCTCGCATACTGTCCGATCGACGATACGGAAAATTTAACCGTTATAGATATACAATCCGTCGGTGACGTTTGCTACGGTAAAAGAGTAAATCTCGTATACGATACTATTTTTGCGCAGATAGACGCTGAAAAGCTGATAATACTCTGGACCGCCAAGATAGGAGAAACCTATTACCGTCTTTTCAGATATTTTGATATTCAAACCAAGACCTTAAGCGACGTTGGAGTGAACCGCTTTAAGGTAGGAGATATCGTCAATGATTTCAGCACGTCGGGAATCGTATCGGCTCTTACCGAAAATGGGATTGGCTGCAAAAGAATGTACAGTGACATCGGAATCATGCAAAAATTCACTTTCAGGATAGAAAACGGCAAAAAATACTATTATACGGGTACTTACAGCGGTGATTTTAACGCTATAATCAAGAGTTGTGATTTCGTGACCTGGGAATACGTATCACAGCCCGATTTTTTGAATTTGTCCAAGTGGGAAAACGCGGTCTATTTGATGAATGATAAGATCTTTTATTTCGTCAGACAGCACGATGAGACGCCATACGGATTTTTGACGGTGTATCATCCCGATACGAACAAATGGGAAAAACCCGTACTCGTTGAAGATTGCCAATCAAGATCCGACTTTATTTGCTACAAAAACCAACTGTATATGATACACGCTCCAATTGACCGTGAGCATATCGGTATAATTAAGATCGATACCGATAATATCGCAAACAGCAAAGCAGTACTACAGGCTGATATGAAGGGAAGCTGCTTCTATCCCTTCGTTCAGTATTTTGACGGCGAAGAATTGGCGATGTCCTATACCGTAAGCAGACAGCATATTCGTCTGGCACGATTTGATCTTCATAATTATTTATAATACCCATCGGATGTTTTTATAATTGATCGAATTACAGAACAGCCTGTTTTTATACGTTTTATACTGAATATTGTATTGAAATTTAGGGTTTCGCAGTTTATAATAGTATTAAGAACCCCGAAAATCAATAAATGATCTAAAAAAAATTTTATTGATTTTCCCTTGCCAAATTATAACTATTATGCTATAATTATAATAGGAAAGGTCAATATATGTGCACCTTGCACAAATATCACAGTCTTCTTTTGTTATGAGAGCGATTTGCACAAACGAGAACTTTTGATTTTGTACAAGCTGACCAATGCGTTTTTTTGTATTGTGCAAAAGTCTTTAACATTTCAACATAAGATGATAAAACGAACTTTAAAGGAAAGAGGTTACGTATGAAAAGAAAGTATTTGTCAGTTATTTCACTGATACTGGCTGCAATGATGATTTCGGGAATTTTTTCATCCTGCGGCACGCTCTTTGAAAAACCACAAGAGGAAACCGGTTCGCACAGTGAGGATAGCACGGGCAATTCCGAAAGAAATGACGGAAACACCACCGCTACCGAAGGTGACGATACAACTAAATCCCCCCAAGGCGGCGAGACAAGCGCGACTCAAGGCGGTAACTCGGGCGTTCCCGAAGGCAGTAACACGGGCGCTCCCGAAGGCAGCGACACGGGCGTTCCCGAAGGCAGCGACACGGGCGCTCCCGAAGGCAGTGACACGGGCGCTCCCGAAGGCAGTGACACGGGCGTTCCCGAAGGCAGTGACACGGGCGCTCCCGAGGGCAGTGAGACCAACGCTCCCGAGGGCAGTGAGACCAGCACTCCCGAGGAGACCGACGTAATAGAAAATCTCGCTGTAATTCAGAACGCAAATAATCTAAAAAACGGCGTTAACGCTTTCTTCACCGACGGCAAGCGCGGCGAATTTGCGCTCGTTAACCAAAAGATGTCCTTGAATTACGCCCTTTCCGCGGGGTTGAAGCAGCAGATCACCTCTTTGGTAAACACCCAAGGACAGCCTTACATAACCGACACTGCCGACGTTTTCGTAAAGCTGACCGACGGTACCACCTTATACGCTTCAAATTCCACCAAGCCCGCTACGGCTAACCTCTACCGCCTCGGATACTATATGTACGAGGCAAGATTCGAGGAGCAGAATTTCATCGGCGCATATAATACGGAAGGTGGCAAAATTCTTCCCATCGATTCTTTAACTACCAATCAAACCAGAGCAAGAGCTAACGATGACGGCTCTATGCAAGTAACCATTTTGAATCTTCCCGACGACGTCAATAAAGTAGACCCGTTCGTTAAGCTGAAAAACGTAAGCTATTCCGCAGCAGATTACCCTTACGTTGCAATAACTCTTAAGGCTAATATAAAGCGTATGCGCGGACTTGAGATATTTCTCACGACCGACACCCACAGCACGGCGTATGCGCAGAACGTTAATATCACTCCTTCCGACGAATATATGACCTATATATTCCCTCTCCACCTCACGTCCTGGTATCAGGGCACAGTGACAGGCTTCCGTTTGGATTTTTCCTCGGAGTCTGAAACGGGTGATATCTACGAGATCAAGGAGATCAAGCTCCTCGGAGGCAAAACCGATAACCTTCCCGACAAACTGGGACTTAACCGCTCCTTCTATATCTACTCCGACAAGCTTCACCACGTTATCCAATTGGCATCGGCTAACGTAGCTACCGAGGGCATCGCATCCGTAGGAATGGAGACCAAGATTGCAAAGAATACCGTTGCAAAGGTCGTGGCGAAGGACAAGAACGGCACACATTACACCTTTGACGGTGTTGATTGGGAATCCGCCGAGTACGTAGGATTTGATATTAAAGACGCAGGTGTCTTCGGCTACATCCTCCCCGCGGGAGAAAAGACCGACAGACTTGAGGTCGTCGATAACGGTGACTATTACGTGATCGTTCAGTCCCGCACTCCCGAGGGCAACGCGATCCAGCCCTCAGGATACTGGAGCGAGGCAGACGGAATGTACAAGCATTTTGAAGGCGTTGAGAACAACGGAAACGACTTGTATATGGGTCAGCGTCTCTATACCGACGAGACCCACGACTTCAGCGCTTTCCTTAAGGAAGCTTACATTGAAAGAAATCCTCTTACGAGCAACAGCTTCGTTATAAACAAGAGAGCTTCCTCCTACGAGCGTCTTTATGAATGTCCCGACTGTCACGAAATAAGCGACGTCGCCCTGTCTCAGTGCGCAAATTGCTATTCCGAGGCAGACCCCATAATCCACGACAATATGTATTTCATGGGCTACGACGCTCTCAGAGGTATATATTCGTTTATGGTCCCAAGCGAGGGCTTCAACGCTCCCTATTTCCAGTATCCCAACAAGTATATCGACCTCTCCTTGGCTATAAAGGGCGACGAATACCAAAGAAACATCTACTTTATGGCTTATTCCACCTCGGGATGCCTTGAGTGCGCCGTAATTCTTGACGAAGAGAAAATGTTGCTTCCCATCCCCGTTGAGGTAGGTAAAAACTTCTCCGAGGGAAGCGGAGAGCGCAATCTTTGGAACATCGACGACAATCTCTACGGAGAATCTATCGTTCCCCTTCTTATAGAACCAAAATCCAGTCAGATATATACTATGCTCAACCTCTACCAGAACTGGGGTCAGTTCCCCTTGAAGCAGGTATCCTGGATACAGTTCTACGCTCCCTACTATCACCTCTCCACAGGTGTTACTGAGTCCAACTGTATAGTTCCCTACTACTCCTGCAAGAACGCTCGCGGTCTCGGCACGCTTCCCGACCACAGAGCGATGTCGGCTCACCTCTGGTCAGGTCAGCCTCAGCATACCAGCGGCGGAAGCCACCGTTGGCTTATGTACACGGATGCCGACAAGGTATACTCCGCAAGTGAAAACACTCTCGACTACATCGACTCCTACGGACCCGTTTACGCCGACGTTTATATGGATTACATCTCCGACGACGGCAAGATAAAGGTCAGCTACACTCACATGGAGTTCCCCCAGACCGACGAGAACCGCGCGTACTACGAAATGAAGTACGAGGTGCTTGAGGACGTCAGCTTCAAGTACTTCTACAAGGACTTCTGCTTCTACGACGTTGGTGACAACGACTCCAAGGGCTCTTACGATAAGGTCGGATACCTTAATGAAAGCAATGAGCCTACTATAGTTGCCGCCGCAACGGGCACGGAATCCTTCAAGTACACCCTCGGCACGGAATGTCCCTACTTCTCCTTCTTCGATATGCCCGACTACAACCAAAACAGCACGAGCGCAGAAGGATTTACCAACCTTTCCTTCCTTATTTATAATTCCGATATCAACATCAACGGTCAGCCGTCCGACGCGCGCTTCGTTATCATCAACGAAAACGACCGAGTCCGCCTTTCTCTCGACCTTGAGGCGGTCACGCTGAAAAAGGGCGACACCATTACGATCAACGCGATAGTAATGCCTTGGGGCGACGAGTTCCTTGATTACGACGTAGTTGGTGACAAGAACGTCCGCGACGTAAGAGAAAACACCCTTCTCCATCCTCTCACCGCTACCGCAGGCGAGAATTGCGAAGTGCTTCCCAGCGTATTCCTTCCCAAGGTCAGATCCACCAACGGAAAGAACGCTACCTTCACTCTTACGGGCGGACAGAACAACGTAGCCGTCAGAGTTTACGGATTCTCAAAGCTTACCGTTCCCGTAATTCAGGAATGCGTCAACGGCGAATGGGTAGATTACCGCATAAGCTCGGCGTATAAGCCCGATAGATTCGGTAACGCCTACTACTACGACGGCTACAGCGTATTCTACGACGAAGACGGAACCTTCTCGTACGCGTTCATCGTTCCCATGGATTACACCGACGCAGACGGCAGGACCTTCAGAGTTTCCGCAGAAGAGAGCTTTGTCGAATGGCCCTCCAAGCTTCCCGAGATTCCCGAGGAAGAAAAGAATCTTCCCATGAACGTATTCGTTGATTCCGCAGAGATCATGGCCTCCGCAAAGAATCAGGCGGGTAAGATGTTCGGCAGCATAAATATGTCCTCCGACGGAACCTACGTGACCCTCACCTCCAACGAAAAGGTGCAGGAGGCTTACTTCACTATCTGGCCCGGCAACGGACAGAAGACCGTGACAGGTCAGTATTTCGTGCTCAAGTACCGTCTCCCCAACGACAACAACAGAAAGCACCGCTATTTTGAGATCTTCACCTCTACGGCAGGTAAAATCAGCGGATTCGGTATCAGCAACGCACTTATCAACGACGGCGAGTGGCACACCCTCGTTATCGACTTCGCTTCCTTTGAAAGCTCCAAGTTCGAAGCAAACGAAAACGACGAATACAAGGTGACTTCCGTAAGAATAGACATCTTTAACGAGTATTACGCCAACGGCAACAGCATCGATATCGCGTTCTTCGGTATTTCCGACAGTCTCGAGGAGATCCGCGGTTACGAAAAGGTAGACTCGATCAACGTATTCACCAAGGGAGGAGCCGTCACCTCCTACGATAAGGAAGGCAACGAGATAGAGACTCCCACCGACAACACCGCAAGCACTACCACCCCCGGATTCAATTTCTACGTATCCTCCTCCTCGATCAAGGATTCCGCTCTCTCCGACGACGGTCATGCCGGCAAGACCGTATCGAGCGAAGACGGAAGCTACGTCACACTCCACTACGACAAGGATAAAGGCAGACTCGAAAGCTACGTTACCCTCTTCACGGGCAACAGAAAGCCTACGGGACAGTATCTTATCTTCAAATACCGCGCTCAACAGCAGGTGGGCTACATCGAATTCTATTGCAGTACCGAAAAGGACGGCGCGGCATCGGGTCTTAATTTCAATCTCAATTCCGATAATAACTATCTCTTCGTTGCCGACGATCAGTGGCATACCGTCGTGATCGATCTCTCCAAGGTCCTTCCCGACGACGTATTCAAGGCGAACGCATCGGGCGAATATATCGCAAGGTTCATCAGAATAGACCTCTTTAACTTCGGTTCCGTAAAGGACGAAAACTATTCGGTAGATATCGCTTATCTCGGCTTTGCAGACAACTATGAGGATGCTATCAGCCACGACGAGAACACCTGGTTCTACGACGGTGAAAAGTCTATCAATGCGTCCACGGATGAGGCTCTTACAGCTCCCCAGCTTCCCGATGAACCCATAACCGACGCTACCTCCGGTGTTCCCGGCTATAACGTATACCTTAACCACGAGACTATTTACAACACCGGAAGAAACACCGCTTGGCAGCCCACCGTTTCTCTTAACAGCACCGAAAAGTTTGCTACCTTCAAGAACTACGTCACTTCCAACAAACTGGAGTACCAGCTCGAAAGCTATTTCAACTTCTATTCCGGAAGTAACAAGGCTACCGGTCAGTTCGTAGTCATCAAGTACCGCTCCAACGTTCAGCAGGGTTATATCACCCTTTGGTCCAGCACTCAGAACGCAAGCCCCGCAAGCGGAAGCAACTTCGACCTCACCGAAGGAAACGGTCTCTTTATTGCCGACAACGAGTGGCATATCGTAGTCGTTGACCTCTCCAAGCTCATCGGAACCTTTACCCCCACCGAAGAAGGCAAGTACGTTGCGACCCACCTGAGAGTTGACTTCTTCAATTTCGGCTCGCCGAGAAACCCCGAAGACACTCAGGCGTTCGTCGACGTTGCATACATCGGCTTCTGCGACGACTTTACCGAGATCATCACAAGCGATACGGAAGTCGACGAGCTCGTATTCTTCGACGGCAAGACCTACAAATACAGCACCGCGACGGGTGAGCTTACCGAAGCTCCCCCCGCGGATCCCGAGCCCGATCCTGAGCCTGAACCCGACACTGAATTCAAGGGCAACCATTTCAACGCAACCACGATAATTCAAGCTGCCCAGAACAGCGGCGGTCACGTCGGTGACGAGGAGCTTATCGAGAGCGGCAACGTAGCAAGGATCTTCAACTGCGTTGATCCCGGCGCAACCGAGGTTGCAAGAAAAGAAAGCTACTTCTACCTCCTTTCGGACAACACGGCAGAGACCGGACGTTACCTCGTTATGAAGTACCGCGCTAAGCATCAGGTCGGATATATGCAGATCTACGCAAGCACGGAAAGCAACAGCGCTTCCGACGGAGGCAACTCCTTCTCTTTGACACTCGAAAAAGAACTTTTCGTTGCAGATAATGAATGGCACGTAGTGATAATCGACCTTAATAAGGTTCTTGCAAACTACAAGCCCGACGAAAACGGCAAGTATTTCGCAAAGCACTTGAGAATCGACCTCTTTAACTTCGGCTCTCCCAGAGACGAGAGCGAGACCGCGTACGTTGACATAGCTTATATCAGTCTTTCCAACGACCTCGCGGGTCTTATCACGAGCGACACAAGCGTCAGCAAGGTCTCCTTCCACGACGGAAGCCTTAAGGAATACTTCACTTCAACGGGTGAATTGCTCGAAGCTCCCGACTTCGTCCTCAACGCTGCGGCTCTTTCGGGACAGACCGAGGGTACGGGTCTTGACAGAACCCTCGCTTCTGATGGCAGCTACCTCTCCTACACCGTCAAATCCGGCGCTTCCGACGCTTACTCTTACGCTCTCTGCACCAGCAAGGGTGTAAACTCTCCCGCCGCTCCCACGGGACAGTACATTATGATAAAGTATAAAACTACCTACACTGGTAATTGGACGGTTTACCTCGGCGCTAATAACGGTAGCGATACCGCATCGGGCAGCGGAGACAAATTCTCCCTCACCCAGAAAAGCGGCACCTCAGGCGCCATAGTTTCCGACGGAGAATGGCAATATCTCATAATCGATCTTGCAAGCTTCTACGCAAGCGCTGGCATGAGCGGCTTCAAGCCCGAGGACGGAACGACCGACACTTACGTTATCGACTATCTCAGACTCGGTTTCTGGCCCTCCGCCTCCACCCCCATCGACATCGCTTACATCGCTATGGCAGACAGTATAGCTAAGCTTGAAGCTTACGGCAATATGGATTCCTATACCTACGTTGACACCTACAATGCGGGTATGACGAATCAGACCGTAGTACTTAACAGCGCAGAATAATTAAAATTCTCAATTTTTTCGCCGCCCGAAGTTCGGGCGGCGTTTTTTTGCCGTTTTCTAAAATGAGCGCAAAAATGTGCACAAAAGCGCGCTTTAAATTTTGTTAAATATGCGACCCTTAAAACGAATGACTATCGGTTGACAATTTCATCACAAAATGATATAATTAAAATGTACGTAATATAAATGCGAAAGGAATCCGAATATGAGCAAAAAAATTTCAACTTTATGTTTGATTTTGTCAATAATCATGTGCATGGGATCGTTTGCTTCCTGCACAGATCCTACACAGTCGGACGAATCCACGACTTCAAATGAAAGTTCCGTCACGACAAGCGGTAACAATAATACCGAAGACGAGAATGACGGCACGACGGCAGGAAGCGTCAACGGCGGTGATTCCGAAAGCAGCGGAACCAACTCTTCCGAGAGCAACGGCACCGGCGCTACCGAGGGCAGTGACACGGGCGCTCCCGAGGGTAGCGACACCAATGCTCCCGAGAGCAGTGACACCAATGCTCCCGAGGGTAGTAACACCAACGCTCCCGAAGGCGGTGAAAGCTCAAGCGAAACCTAATCGGATGTCACTCTGCTTGACGGCGACAATGCCGACGTCATTCAGAACGCCGCCGCTCTTTCAAACGGCATCCAGTCCTTCTACAACTCAGACCGTACTGCCTACACCATCAGGAATCAGATAAATACTCTTGAATGTGCGCTCGTAGGGAAAAAGCTGGTCACCTTGAAAAACAGCAAGGGTCAGGCGTATCTGACCGATTCTATGGACGCATTCGTAACGGTAACGAGCGGCGCTACGTCCAAGACCTACTATTCCTCCAATTCCACCGATCAGGCAAGGGCAAACATTTACCGCCTCGGCTATTACTACTACGACGTACATATACTCGATCAGAATTTCGTAAACAGCACCACCGTTCTTGATGAGACCACGGTTCCGATCGATCAGTTTACGCATTATAAGGACGTTACCGCGCCCACGTTCTCAAACGGCGTCGTTAGCACCAAGATCACAAGTCAGGTCGACCCTCAGATATACGCAAACGTAAGCTATTCCGCTGACAGCTACAACAATCTCAGCTTCAGCTTGAAGGGTGACGCCGTAGGCTCGATCACACTATACCTCATCGCAGGTGATAAATCGACTCACAACAACGAACAAAGCTATACGATACAGATCACCCCCACCGATGACTTTGAGGTCTATAATATCCCCTTAAACAGCAGTACCATCCCCGGATATAAGGGCCAGATAAAGAGCATCCGTTTCGATTTTGGAGGCGCAGTGAATACGTCCGTATCCATAAAGGACGTTAAGCTTCAGAACCTTAAGATAGATAGCATTCCTATTTCTCTTGACAGAACATTCCACTCCTTCCCCGATAAGATACATCAGGAGCTTCACTTCGTAGCTCAAAAAACTACGGGCAATATCGAAGAAGTAGGAATAGAATACAGATTTCCCGTAGGATCGTTTGATAAGTGCATCATAAAAGATGCGGAGGGTCTTAAGGATAATCTCAGAAAGGTCGATTGGGAAACGGCAGAATACGTGGCGCTTGACATCAAGGACGTCGGTATCATAGGCATTATACTTCCCTACGACGGAAAGAGCGGAACTCTTCAGTTAAAGGTCAACGCCGGAAGCTATGTGATAATACAAAGAGCAACACCCGAGGGCGGAATTATTGAGGCTCCCACCAACAGCACCGTTAACGATTTCCGTATGGGTCACAGAATCTATACCGACGATACCCATGAGTTCGACGGATTCCTTGAAGCGGCGTATTGCGAAAGAAACCCCTTGACCTCGAAGAACATTATCATAGACGATGTAAAATTCGGCAGAGGCGCAAAATTCAAGGGTTACGACGCTCTCCGCGGAGTATATCAGTTCACTCTCAAGGGTGCTACATCCTTCAACGCTCCTTACTATACGAACCAAAATCTCCATTATAACGCATCCTTTACAATAAAGGGAGACGGTCACGACAGAGATATCTATGTAATGGCTTATACCGCTTCGGGTCTCCTTGAATGCGCGGCTTTGCTTGACGAAAACGACGTAATGCTGCCCGTTCCCCTTCAGGTAAGCAAAAACTTCTCCGAAAACGAAGAACCCTTCTACAACTGCGGCGACGCATCCTACGGAGAGACCTTCTTCCCCTTGGTTCTCAAGGCGGGCGAACAGAAATACTACACCATCCTTAATCTGTATCAGAACTGGGGCAATTATCCTCTCAAACAGCTTTCCTCCATCGGATATTATATGCCCTACTATCACCTCTCCACGGGTGTTACCGAGTCCAACTGCATTTCTCCTTGGTACAACAGAGGTAAGAATCTCTGGACGCTTCCCGACCACCGTTGTATGTCGATGCCCAAGTCCAGCGACCTTGTAAATAAGTACGGAGCGTACGGAAATCAGCCCCAGACTCCCAACGCAGGATACCATTATTTCCTCCAGTACACCGACGCTGCCGGAAATTACGTAGCGAGTGAGTATCTTGATAACGAGATCTATTCCTACGGCCCCACCTACGCAGATCTCTCTATGAATTACCTCTCCGACGACGGAAAGATGAGAGTAACTCTCCGTCATATGGAGATGCCCCAGACCGACGAGAACCGCGGATATTACCAAATGACCTACGAGGTGCTTGATACTATCACTATCAAAAACTTCAGAGAAGATTTCTCGTTCTATACCATGGCAGGATTCGACAACTACAAAAAAATAGGTTTCCTGAACAAAAACAACAAAGCTATGACGTTCGATGTAAACGAGGCCCTCTCCAAGGACGGCAGATCTATAGAGCTTGGCAGCAATTGCCCCTATATTTCTATGTTCTACCTTCCCAACAGCTCGGCTTACACCAATCTTTCCTTCCTTATATACGATTCCGAAGTAGTTATAGGCGGTCAGAAACTCGACAATTACAGTTTTGCCGCTGTATATCAGAATTATTCTTTCTGCATCTCGCTCAATCTCGATAAGGAAGTAACGCTTCTGGCAGGCGATAAGATAACCATCAACGCAATCATCATGCCTTGGGGCGGCGGTTATAAGACCGACGAAGGTGTGATGTACCATCCTACCGAAGATACTAACGTTCAGAACGTTCGTCTCAATACAATTCTCCATCCCTTTAAGGCTACTGCTGTGGATAACAGCTGTGAAGAAGTAGAGAGTGTATTCCTTCCCAGAGTCAAGTCGACCGACGGAAACAGCGCCACCTTTACAGTTTCGGGAGGATGCGATATCGATCCCGAAAAGCCCGACAGTGTTAACGTTACCGTAAGAGTAGACGGAATCAAGACTCTCGGCAGAATCAAGGTACAGGAGTTGGTCGGAACGGAATGGATAACCTACGAGGTATCTTCTATCAACAATCCCGATAATAGCGGTCGAGCGGTTGCATACGACGGTTACACCGTCCATTACGACGGCGGAGACACCTACGGATACTCGTTTGTCGTTACCATCACCGACGGTGCTCCCAGAACTTTCAGAACTACGGTAGAATAAAACCCATCCACACAACAAAAATTTCAGAACCGCCCAATGGGCGGTTCTTTTTTTCTCGCCAAGCTTTGTAAATAATTAATTAAAAAATTCAAAATTATATCTATAATCGCAAAATCATTATTGACACAATGCTCAAAAAACATTATAATATTATATAGATATTTATACATTATATCAACACGACGTATTGTTAACTATTTTCAATCAGGAAAGGAACCTAATTTATGAAAAAGAAGCATCTTTCTTTTATAGCTCTGTTCTTGTGCGCAATAATGGTATTAGGCGTTTTTGCATCCTGTAACGAACTGCCTAACGAATCGCTTGACAGCAGTGAGTCAAGCAGCAACACTGTCGGCACTTCAAACGGCACGACCTCTGAAAACAGCGGCACGGGCGCTCCCGAGGGCAGCGGCACGGGCGCTACCGAAGGCAGCGGCACGGGCGCTACCGAAGGCAGTGACACGAGCACTCCCGAAAGCAGCGGCTCGGGCGCTACCGAAGGCAGTGACACGGGCGCTCCCGAAGGCAGCGACACGGGCGCTCCCGAAGGCAGCGACACGGGCGCGCCCGAAAGCAGTGACACGGGCGCGCCCGAAAGCAGCGGCACCAATGCGCCTGAGAGCAGCACCAATGCGCCCGAAGATACTAACAAAGAAAGCGACGGTTTTCTCCCCGAAGAAGAAACCATTGCTACTCCCAAAGGCGAATATGCAGATCTGATCTTACAGTCAAATTCTCTGAAAAACGGCGTTACCTCCTACTACGACAACGGAGCGAGAGAGTTTTACACCGTTGAAAACAGAAATATGACTCTGCATTATAACCTTTCCAACAAATACGACCGTTTGGTAACCATCAAGAACAAAAACGGAAACACCTTCATTGATAGCACCATGGACGTATTCGTCAAGATGGATAACGGTAACACTTATTATGCATCCCAATCCTCCAGAAGCGCCATAGCAAACCTTTATCGCTACGGTTATTACTACTATGACGTCCATTTCTACGATCAGGATTTTATTAACGATTTAGAGATTACCGACACGAAGAAGGTGCCTCTCTCTCTCTTCAACAAGCACACTGATATGAGCGGCATCGAGGTCACGGACGACGTGCTTTACACGTCTATACAGTCTCCCTACGACCCCCAGATAAGAGCTAATCCCCCCACTGGGAAGATCTTCTCCGCAGGGAAATACAATTCCCTTCGCATTACCATGAAGACCCAGATCACCTCAACCGTCAACCTCTTCATTATAGCCGGTTCTAAGGAATCCTATTCCGAAGAGCAGAGAGTGGATTTTGCGGTACAGCCCGACGGTCAGTATCACACCTACATAATTTCTCTTGACGAGGGCGTTATAGAGGACTATACCGATTACGTTAAGGGTATCCGTCTCGACTTCAACGGAGCCGCCGGCGACGATATCGAGATCAGCGAGATCAGCGCAGTCAGCGTCTCCAACAACGGCGCTCCCAATATCCGTATGGGCCGAAACCTCCACACCTACACCGACAGAATGTATCAGACCATCCGTCTTATCGCTCTTTCGGAGGTTGAAGGCATCAATGAGGTCGGTATCGTCACGAAGATCGCGAAAGACACCGTCGCTTCCCTCGTCGTTAAGGATAAAAACGGTCTCCATAACACCGTTGACGGCGTAGATTGGGATAGTGCGGAATATATCGGCTTTAATATCAAGAATACCGGTGTGTTCGGTTACATAATGCCCGATCACGCTCCCAGCGGAAAGATGACCGTTACCGTCGAGGGCGACTACTACGTTATAGTACAGACCACTACTCCCGAAGGCGGAATTCTTAAAGCCCCCGTCCCCGCCACCTCCAATACCGATAGGGTAGTCGTGGATTTCGTAGGAACGAGTATGGATCCCTATCATTCCGAAAGTGAATTTGACTTCGGTCACAGAATATACACCGACGACTCCCACGATCTTCTTAAGTTCGTAGACGAGGCTGAGATCGAAAGAAATCCCCTTTCCAAGGATAATATCGTTATAGACGAAGAAAAATCCCCCGGATCCACCTACGACGGCTACGATCCCCTTCGCGGTATATACTGCTTCACCGTAAAGGAATCGGTCAGCTTCAGTCAGGGCTACTACTATCAGCAGAACAAGCACTGCCCCGTTTCCTTCAAGATCACGGGTGACGATAAGACCAGAAGCATCTACGTTATGGCGTACGCATTCGCTACCAGCCTTGAATGCTCGGTCATACTTGATAAAAATGACATGATGCTTCCCGTACCTCTTGAGGTATCCAAAAACTTCTCCAACGAATTTGAGCTTCCTATATACGCGTGGGGCGACATACGCTACAGCGAGGTAAGATTCCCCATGCTCATAAACGCAGGTGAAACTCAAGAGCTTACGGTCCTTCACCTCTATCAGAATTGGGGACAGTATCCGCTCAAGCAGCTCTCATCCATACAGTACCACTCTCCCTATTACCATCTCTCTACGGGATGCTCCGAGTCTAACTGTATCTCCTCTTACTACGTTAACAATAAAGACCTTCAGACCCTTCCCGACCACAGATCCATGTCCGCTCCCATCTGGGATAACGATCCCCAGCATACGCAGGGCGGTTTCCATTGCTGGCTCCAGTACACCGACAGCGAGGGCAACTATTACGCCAGCGAGGATAAGGTCAACGTTATCAATGTTGCGGGACCTACCTACGCAGATATAGATCTCACCTACGTCTCCGACGACGGCAAGATCAAGGTCACCTACAACCATATGGAAATGCCTCAGACCGACGAGAACAGAACCTACTACCAGATGAACTACGAGGTTCTTGAGGACGTCTCCTTCAACGATTTCCGCAGAGATTTCTCCTTCTATTCGGTTCACGGACTCGGTAATTACGACCATATCGGTTACCTCAACGAGAACAACGAAAAATCCGCGGCAGACACGGGTAAGGACGGTCAGGAGACCCTTTACAAGCTCGGCGACGATTTCCCCTATTTTGATATGTACGAGATTTCTACGGGAACCAGCAAGGACGACTATGTCAACGTTTCCTTTATGATCTACACCTACGATTTCACCATCGGAGGCGAAAAGGTCGATCCCGGATTCGTCATTGTCGACCAGAACTACACCGTCAGACTTTCTCTTGACCTCGGAGAGGTAACGCTCAAGAAGGGCGACACCTTCACCATCAACGCTATCATAATGCCTTGGGGCTCTCAGAAAACAAGATACGACCGTACCAATCCCGACAGAAACGTTCACGACGTCGTCAGATTCAATCTCAAGAATCCTCTTAAGGTCACTCCCATAAGCGACGGCGAGGTAATTGAAAGCGTATTCTTCCCCCAGATCAAGACTACCAACGGAAAGACCGTTGAATTTACCCTTTCGGGAGGCAAGGGCAACACCACCTTCCGCGCATACGGATTTGAAAAGCTCACCGCACCAAAGCTTTACGAGCTTATTACTAAGGACGTAACGGACGAATACGGTGTTACCACCACAGTTACCGAATGGGTACTGGTTGACGTATCCTCCGCCTACACCCCCGACTCCTACGGCAACGCGCACGCATACGACGGCTATGCGGTTCATTACGACGAAGACGGAACCTATTCTTACTCCTTCGTTACCACGATGAACGGAGGAAATCACAAGAGGACCTTCAGAGTCGACGCGTCCGAGGACTTCACCGAATGGCCTGAGATCACTCCCTTCATTCCCTCCTCCGACGTATTCTTCGATCACGACGATATTCCTCAGAATATAAACACCAAAACGGGTACCACCGTCACCGAGGACGGCAAGAAGTTCGTCCGCATCTCGGGTAACGGCTCCGCAGGCGAGATATGCCTCACTCTTCCCATAACCGCTCCCTCCACGGGCGACCTTTTGGTTATCAAGTACCGCATTCCCGCCACTAACAGTGTTAAGCACGATATATTCCAGGCTTATATCAGCACAGAGTCCGCAGAGCCCTCCGACCCCAACTACGCTATCGTCCGCACCGCAAAGCAGGACGGTGAATGGCACGTTATGGTCATCGACCTTTCCAAATTCAATATGACAGAGTTCGTTCCCAACGCGGACGGAACCTACAACACCAAGCACCTGAGACTCGACATTATCAATACGGGTAGCGAAAATCCTCTCGGTGCTAACGACTACATCGACATTCAGTATGTTTCGATCTGCAAGACCTTGGATGAAGTTGCCGAGATGAACTCCGATATGGAATACGTCGACATAGTTGAAGGCGAGCTCTTCAGCACCACGGTTTCCGTTGCGGAGATCGGCGGAGTCAAGGAATCCGATTTCTTCAATCTCTATTTCTCCGCAGGCGCCCTTCACGCACACCAACACGTCAGCGGATTCGGTAAGATAGAGCTTGCCAATGACGGCTCTTACGTCCGCTACTACGGCAACGGCAGCGCTGCCGAGGCTTACTTAGACGCGCTCTATACGGGTGGAACTCAGGTAACCGGTAAATACTTCGTATTGAAATACCGTCTGCCCACGTCCAATATAGAAGATCCTAACCTTAACTTCATTGAATACTTTACCGCAACGAGCGGAGACGGTCCCTCGGGCAGCGGAGACCGTATCAGCACTGAGGGTGATAATCTCCTTGTCAAAGACGGTGAATGGCACGTTCTCGTCATAGACGTAACGAGCAGCTCCGCTATGACCCAGTTCCAGCCCGACGCAGACGGCAACTATATCGCCAAATACATCCGTCTCGACGTATTCAACGGTCAGGCAATGTCCACAGACTCTTATATGGATATCGCCTTCTTTGCGGTTTGCGAGGATCCTTCCGAATATCTTGAATATATCGGAAACGAAAATGAAGAGGACGATCCCACGACTCCCTCCGAGCCTGAAAACGAAGAGGAAGAGTACTTCGACCTTTATCTTTCCGCAAGTGATCTCTACACCTCCGCAACGAATACCGGAAACTTCGGAAACGTAGTTCTTTCAGAAGACAACTCCTTCGTAAGCTTCTTCGGTAACGGTAACGGCGAAGCCTACTTCTTCCCCTACACAGGCGGAAACAAGGTAACGGGTAACTATTTCGTCGTTAAGTATCGTATTCCCACCACCAATAGCGAAAACCCCGCAGACGGATTCTTCGAGTTCTTCTCCAGCACGGTCGATAACGCTCCTCAGGGATACGACGGAACGTCTCCCAACTTTGCCAACACTTTGGATGACGATCCTCTTATAAAGGACGGCGAGTGGCACGTTATAGTTATCGATATGGCTTCAAAGACCACCTGTAAGTCTTTCTTGCCCGATGATAACGGAAATTACACCGCAAGATTTATCCGCTTTGATGTGTTCAATCAGGTTATGGCTCAAACCTCCTATATGGATATTGCTTTCCTCGCTCTCTGCGACGATCCTTCGGAATATCTTGAGTATTTCGCTCAGAGCGGTGAAGGCGGAAGCGGAAGCACCGATCCCGACGAACCCACCGATCCCGACGAGCCCGTTGAGGACGAAACCGAATCTCCTGATGCAAAATATTTCAATCTCTTCATTTCTGCCGAAGAATTTGCAGAGGCATCTCAAAACAGAGGTTTCAGCAAAGTAACGCTGGCAGAGGATAACAGCTACGTCAGCCTTTACGGTGACGGTGAAACGGCAGAAATATTCGTTACGCCCTACTTCAACGGAACCACGGTTACAGGCCCTTACATCGTAGTAAAATACCGTATTCCTACTACGAACGTCGAATCGACGGAAAAGAGCTTCTTTGAGTTCTTTATCTCGTCGGAAGACAACGGAGCTACGGGTAACGGAGACTTTCTCAACACCAAGGGTGACGCGAGCAAGGCTCTTATTAAAGACGGCAAATGGCACGTTCTCATATTGGACACGCGCGAATATGCAAACCTGACCGCATATCAGCCTAACGCTGACGGCGATTATATAGCAAAGCACATTCGTTTCGACGTATTCAACGAGCAGGTAATGTCCACAGACTCATACATCGACATTGCTTTCTTGGCTATGTGTGAGGACCCCGCAGACTACCTTGCTTCTCTTGAAGCAACTGCCGAATAAACAAAAAGTGGGAAGAGACTTCGGTCTCTTCCCACTTTTTTCAAATATAGGACTTTGCTCTCTCAAGATTTTTTTCTTCAAATCCGATAACGTCACGCACGAGCTTCAAAGAGCTTTCGCTTACGTTGGTGTTCTCGTAATCACGGAGAAGTTTTATACCGTCGGTAATACCCATAGTAGAGCCTTCCGCCACCATCTGCGCGATATGGCTGTCGGTGGAGTCGGTAAGGGTGCTGAAAGTCATTCCGATACTGCTCCAGAGCTTAACCATTGGGTTCTCTTCCTTCGCCTCGGCACCCATCTCCTTAAGTCTGCTCTTTGCCTTTGCCGCAAAGCTTTCGTAACCGTTAAGCTGATCGGTAAGGTCTGTCTTGAACTTGCCGTCGCTGACCTTGCTCATAAGTTTTACGATGGAATCTGATCCCATCTTTACGTTTTTATATAACTGTTCAAGCATTTCTGCTTCTTTTGTCATAGTTCCCTGCATTTTTCTGATCCTTTCAAAAATTTTTAGGTTCAAGGGTATTATTTGCAAAAGAAGCCGATATATACGGAAAAAGCGGAGAAAAATCTCCGCTTTTTATCACTTTTTAAATATTTTCTTTTCTCTTATATCTGTCCCAAGGAAAGGCAGAACGGTATATTCGCCGAAAATTCGGCTGGTTATTCTGTCCTGATATTTTTTGCGTATCTCGTCTCTCGTAAAGTTGGTGTTGATGATCGTCGCCTTCTTTTTTATCAATCTCGAATTAATAAGATTGTAGAGGCAAGATGTGCTGAACTGATTTATAAGCTCGGTTCCGAGATCGTCGATTATAAGCAGGTCGCAGGAGAAATATTTGTCGGTAACAGAAGAGCCTTCGCCGCTGCGGTCGTATCCGAAGCGCTCGTTTTCAAAATCTCCAAGCATCTCCACGGCGCCCGTATAATAAACGTCGTTGCCTTTTTTTATAATAACTCCGCCCATAGCGCTGGAAATATGCGTCTTACCAAGTCCGGTATTTCCCATCATTATAATGCTTCCCGACTTGCCCGCCTCAAAATTATTTGCGTAATTTTTTGCGATCTCAAGTATCATCTTCATTCGGGTAAGCGCGTCTCCGCTATAATAACCGAGATCAAAATTCTCAAAGGTCTGGCTCTCAATAAGCGAGTACATTCCCGAAGATTCAAGACCCGCCACAACCAGCTTTTCCTTCATGCAGGAGCACATACGGTAATCTACAACGCCCGTGTCTCCGCACTTTGCACATTCGTATTTTACCTCAGTGTAGTCTACGGGATAGCCCGCGGAGAGCAAAAGCTCTCCTCTTTTTTTGTTGAGAGCAATATTTTCCTCGTTGATCTTGTCAAGCAGCGCATCATCATTTCTGAGTGAAGCCTCAAAGATCCTGATTCCCGCGCTTGAAAGCTCCGCATCTATCTTTGCGACCTCGGGAAGCTTTGCGTGTATCTCCGCGCGGCGAAGGTTTGCCGCCTCCTGCGCCCTGAGATACTTACCCGAGTATTCTTCTTTTATTCTCGCGTAATTTTCTCTGTTAAATCCCATAATATACGTCCTTTATGTATTATAACCCTTATTCACCGAGACTGCGCTTGACCGCCGCCTCAAAGAAGCTGTCGGTATCAAAGCTTCCCACGGCACCCTTGTCGCCTTCAGCCTTTTTATAAGACTCCTCGATCTCTGTAATCGTGCGAAGTCCCGCCGCATTCCATCTCTCAAGCACTGAATTTGCGTAAGCGAAAGAGCCCTTTCCCGTTGCGTCCGCTGTGACCTCGTACGCTCTTTCGATGATCTCAACCGAATAACCCATATCGTTTATCCAAGAGGAAATAAACTTCTTTTCCTTGGTGGTAAATGCTCTGTCCCCTACTCCGAAAAGCGATCTTATCTTGCCTTCAACTCCTGCCGCCGCCTCGCGTCTGCGAAGCTCCTCAGCAAGCTGATCGCCCTTGGTAATTCCAGCGTCGTAAAGAGCAAAAGCAAGCTTTTCGGCATAATGGAGGGTCTTTTTGCCCAGAGACACACAATAGGTCAAAAGCATCATTATATATTCGCAATCAAGCTCAAGATAATCGACCATTCCTATAATAACGTTAATCTCCTTGACGTTAAAGACCTTTCCCATAATATTCTGGCATTCGTCGATAAGTGCCGCGGTATCCTGTCTTGCTTCAAGGATGTCGGAAAGCTCGTCAGAGGTGTATCTGGGCAATTCGTCTGCTCCGCGAAGCTTCTTTTCCGTCTTTTGGACTGCTTCAGTGCTCTTTTTCTCGTCTTGAGCACTCTGAACCTCATCTGAGGTCTCTGTCACAGCGTCTTTTGAGTCCTGAGCTTCAATAACACCTGCTCCGCGCCAAAACGAAAGCGAATCTCTCACGTCGTCCTCGCCGCAACCCGTTTGTTTTGCAAGCTTTTTTATATCAGCCGAGCCGTTCGCCGCGCAAAGAGAGATCAAAACCTTGAGGTCACAAGCGCCCGCTCTTCCGAGCGCCGCTATCGCGCCTTCGGGAATGACCGACACGCGGGTTCCGTAATTTATACTGTATTTCATCAGAATTCACTACCCTCGTCTCCGTTAGATTCGCGCCAGAGCGAAGGCTCGGAATCGTTTCCTGCCTCGATCTCAACGGGTGCTCTGTCATATCCCTCGTTTCGGCAAATTCGGCAATTCATTATCATAAGCGAGTCGCCAAGGTGAACGTTCTCCACGATTATCTGATCGTCACTGTAATCAAGCTCAACGCCCATATAATTCCAAAGTCCCTTCATGCCGATCTTGACGCATCTTGCGGCAATATCCTTAACGTAATGCTTGGGGCAGGCAATAACAGCTATATCCACCTGATTTTCGGCGCAAAACTCCTCAAGCTGATCGATAGAATAAACCGGCACGCCTGCGCAATCCTTACCCTCCGCCTCGTTATCGGTATCAAAGAGCGCGCGGATATCCACCCCTCTCTTTTCAAACATAGAGAGGTGAACGAGCGCGCGACCGAGGTCGCCCGCACCTATTATGACCGCCTTAAATCCTGCGCTGACGCCCAATATCTCGCTTATCTTCGCAAAAAGATAGTTCACGTTATAGCCGTATCCCTGCTGACCGAAGCCACCGAAGCAGTTAAGGTCCTGACGTATCTGGGATGCGGTGACGTGCATCATATTGGCAAGCTCGCTTGAGCTGATGCGAGTCTTACCTCTTGCGATAAGCTCGCAAAGATAGCGGTAATATCTGGGGAGACGGCGAATGACCGCGGGAGAAATGCTCTGTTTTTCTACGGGTCTGCTTACGTTTTCGTTATCAAAATTGTTCATTGATATACTTCCTTACAAATCAAATTCAGATATAAAGTTTACAAATTGTTTCAATAAAAACGGGTATAAATTAACTCAAAAGCTTAAAATTTTTTCGCGATTTTGGGTTTTCCACAACCGAAAAAAAGTTCTGTTTATCCACAGTTTCCACATCTTTATCCACACAAATCCTTATCTTATAAAGGTTTCGCAGGAAATCTATGCATATTTATGTGGAATTTTGTCCTGTTTTGTCGACGAACAGTATCACTTATCCACACCTGTGGAAAAGTCGTGTGGGAAAGTGCTTTTTTCGTTTGCGAACGAATATTCGTTCGTGATTATTATTCAGGATCTATCAAAGGTCGTCAGAAGCAGACGCGTTCAGCGAAGTATCCGCAAATCTGCCGCCGAGATATTCAAAGCAACCCGCTACGGCGATCATGGCTCCATTATCTCCGCACAGCGATCTCGGAGGAACGACAAACTTGACCTTTTTATCGTGACAAAGCTTTTCAAGGGCAGAGCGAAGGTGGGAATTTGCCGCAACGCCGCCCGCAAGCACCAGAGTGTCAAGTCCCGTTTCGTCGATTGCCGACGAGGTCTGTTTAACTATCGCCTCGACGATTTTTGCGGTATAAGACGCCGCAACGTCGGCGCGGTTGATAGGCTCGTCCTTCTGAGATGCGGAGTTGAGATAATTGAGAGCCGCGGTCTTGATTCCGCTGAATGAAAAATCAAGGGTATGAGGAAGCGCTGGCGACGGCAGCTTTATTGCCTTCGCGTCACCCTCGTAAGCCAGCTTATCGAGAGCTGCTCCGCCGGGATAAGGCATACCTATTACCCGTCCTATTTTATCAAACGCCTCGCCCGCCGCGTCGTCGCGGGTCGTGCCTATCTCGCGGAGGGTCAAATGATCCTCGCAGACGTATATGGAGGTGTGACCTCCCGAAACCACAAGGGACAAAAACTTGGGACTAAGGGTCTTATCGGTAAGATAAGCCGCCGCGATATGTCCGTGGATATGATTGACTGACACCAGCGGGATATTGTTGGCAAACGCCAGACTCTTGGCAAAATTAACGCCGACGAGAAGCGCGCCTATAAGTCCCGGATGAGTGGTGACCGCCACGCAATCGACGTCCTTTAACGTAATGCCCGCAGATTCAAGCGCCTCCGTGGTAATAGAGGACACCGCCTCAATATGAGCTCGGCTGGCTATCTCGGGCACTACTCCGCCGTAAAGACGGTGGGTCTCTATCTGAGACGCCACGATATTCGATTTTATTTCAAATACTCCGTCGCGGTACTCAACGATCGCCGCCGAGGTCTCGTCGCAGGAGCTTTCCATTCCTAAAATGTACATAATATTCTTTTTCCGCAGGGATCTGCCCTACACCCTTTCCGCAGGGCTCTGCCCCGCGCTTTTTCCGCAGGGCTCTGCCCCGCACCCCGCTTAAACCTTTTTGAGAAAAAGGTTTAAGAATCCAAAAACCTTTCAAAAAAAACGGATAATTACAACGCCGAAAGTACGAATTAAAGGGCGAAGTGAGGTTATTTTATATGGAGTATCATTACGAGCGCGGATTCGGTAGGCTTGGTATAAAAATCCTTGCGTTTGCCTTCCACCTTGAATCCAAGCGAGGTATAAAGCTGAATTGCCGCCTTGTTGGACTCTCTTACCTCAAGGGAGATAGATTCAAGTCGGTTGTTCTTCGCGTATCTTATAAGCGATTCGACCACGGCTTTACCGTAACCCATACGGCGGAAATCGGGGTGTGTTGCGATATTGGTTATCTGTCCCTCGTCAACCGCCACCAGCATACCGCCGTAGGCGCAGACTATTCCGTCCTTGCGGCAGACCATACCGACACCTATGCCGTCGTTGAGCAAAAGCTCAAGGCTCTTGGCGCTCCAAGGCTCGGCAAAGCAGAGCTTTTCAAGGTCCGCAACACCCTCAATTGCATCCTTCGTCAGCCTTTCGGGGTGAATGCGCATTTTTTTGTTTTCCGTAATATTCTTATTTTCTTCCATTTTTCTTCCCAGACCTTATCAATAACCGAACTGACCCGAAAGCGAATCATCGTCCTCTATCCAGCTTGAAACGGGGATAACTCTGTACTCGTCCTTGGTATCGCGGACGATAACCGTTTCAATTCCAGCGTTGATGATCTGTCTCTTGCACATCATACAGCTGTTGGTACCCGAATAGAGTGAGCCGTCGGCAGGGTTTACGCAGACCATATAAAGCGTCGAACCCAGCATTCTGTCTCTGGGTGCGGCAATGATAGCATTTGCCTCTGCGTGAACCGAGCGGCAAAGCTCGTATCTTTCGCCCCTCGGGATCTTAAGCTCTTCTCTGATGCAGAAATTTATGTCGGTGCAGTTCTTTCTGCCTCTGGGCGCACCGTTGTATCCTGTGGACACTATAACGTCGTCCTTAACGATGATCGCACCGAAATGACGGCGCATACAGGTTGCTCTCTCGGCAACGGTCTGCGCGATATCAAGATAGTAGTTAGCTTTTGAAACTCTGTCGCTCATTTTTACCTCCAAGGAATTGCCAAATGGGCACAATTCCGCATTTTAAGTATAGTTATAATAATTATACATTATAAAAGCAAAAAAATCAAGACCTTTGCGAAATTTGGCGAAAAATAGTTTTTTCATCGACCGATCTTATCTCCAAAGCATATATTGTAACGAGGTTTATTTCAAACTTCAAAACGGCAGAATCGGAGAAAACGATTATGAGATACGACAATTCATACCGCACCGCCACGGTATGTACTGCCGTGACGGGCTCAATGACAATGGCAATGAAGGCGCAAAGGGCGCTTTCAAAAGAAGCGATACGGGCAAACACCGTAAAGGTAAGCGGCTCCGCCAGCGGAAAAGGTTGTGTTTACGGTGTGGAATTTGATTGCTTGCTTATGGGAAACGTCAGAGCAACTCTTTCAAGCGCAGGCATTGAGGTTAAAGAATTTTTAAGATAATAGCAAACGATAAATTGGGGTTTAACGGCGAGGGGACGCGGGGGATGCGAGCCTCCGGCGGCCTACTTTCTTTGAGAAGAAAGTAGGCAAAGAAACTTTCCAAAAGAAGGGGTTCTCTTAGGGTGGCGCAGGATTTTTCGCTCCTTCGGAGCTAA
>JAZMZI010000127.1:0-8299 GCA_045585895.1 Eubacteriales bacterium | reverse complement strand
GTGGCGCAGGATTTTTCGCTCCTTCGGAGCTAAAAAAATCCCCCACTGTCACATCCCCTTGAAAGGGTGTTAAACCCAGCCTTCACAGTTTTATTTAAATCTAAATATCTTTAAGTTTAAATAAGATTTCATTTCGAGTCGTCGGCGAAGCCGACAGGGGTTGGGATCCTTAAGGGAGAGGATGTCGTGACGAATAAAAATGCGGCTTGCTGCTTTTTTATTCGTGAGACCCCCTACCCTTAAGCGGCGTTTCTTTTGTAACTTTTCTTGCCGCTGATGGCAAGAAAAGTTAGTAATAACCCACCGACAAATCAAAATTTGAAACACTTGAAAAAGGGAGCAGACTTTCTGCTCCCTAAAAATATTATTAATCGATCCGATCAAAGCGTATCGACGTCGCCCTCGCGGCAGATAAGACTTGCCTTGCCGCCTTTCTTGACGTCGAGTATTGCCTGAACGCCGCCCACAAGTATCGGCTCGCGGCGGACGAGTCCTATGCCGAAGGGCTTGCCCTTAGCGGTAAAGCTCGTGCCGTCGACGGTCAGCACCGTCTTACCCGTAAAGGGCGAGCAGGCATAGCCCACCGTATGCTTTTCACCGTCAACCGTGACGGACCATTTTTGTTTTATCATAAATCTGCTATTCCTTTTAAAATAAGGGTTCGGGGATCATTTCACAAGCTCAACGGAGGTAATATAGAACACGTCGCCAACAGCGCATTCGTTGAAATAATCAAATCTTATCAAATTGATATTACCCTTCCAAAAAGCATACTGAGACAGATCGATTTCAAGAGTATGATACTCTCCGTCGGCAATAATACCGCTATTGCCTATGATCTGCGCGGAGCTTGAGGGAGCGGTCACATCTCCCGCGCATGGGAAGATCGCGTAAGGATAATTGCTCTTGCTCTGACCTGCGGGAACCATATAGGTGATCTTCAGCTTGGTGTAATCACTTGCCGAAAGCGCCGTACTGTTCAAGGTATAGTCAATAAACACGGAAGGATCCGAGCCCGTAACGGTAAACTTCGTGGCACCGATGTCGCTGTCATATCTGTATTTGGTTTTGTTCGTCTTTACAATAACCTTGTTGCCGGATCCATCGGAAAAGTCAATTCTCTCCATATTTCCAATTCCCTCATTAGAGAGCTTAAACGACTTAATGTACATAACGTCGCCCTCATTGGAGCTGCCAAAGTAATCAAATCTTATAAGATTGATATTGCCCGTCCAGAATTCTTTGTCGGAAAGATCGATTATAAGGGTATGATAATTGCCGTCCTTGATCAGATTTGCTCTGACGCTGTCGGTTTCGGTCGCCCCCAATCTCGTTCCCGCGCAAAGGAAGAGCTGAGAGGTATAGTTATCTTTTCCGTTGGTTTCGGGGATCATATATTCGATTTCCAAATACTTATAGTCCTCGGCAGTAAGCGGATGATCGGGAGAAGCGAGATAGTCAAATGAAACGTGCGCGTCACCGCCGCTCGAAAGCAGCTTCAGAGCCTGCTCGGTCTTATCGTAAGAGATCTCGGTAAGATTGGGATATACGGCAAATTTTACGTTTTCCTCTACGGTAAAGTCTATGCTCTCCATGCTCTCCTCAAAATAAGGCTGGCGGTTGTTGACGCTGTTCTCGCTGAGGGAGGCATTGTCAAAAAGGTCCTTATTTTCGGTAAAGGTAGCGCGTATTGCATCAACGCTTCCCGCCGCTATCAGATAACTGTATTCGAATGCCTCGAAGGATATGATCTGCTTCTGCTTCCATGGAGCTACGTAGCTGGTGGGATTAGCCGAAGCATCCTTAGATCCCTGAGTACCCGTGCTGACTCCCAGTGTCTCGATATACTGGTATCTGCCCGCAGAATAACGGTCGATATTGGGTGTGTAAAGACCGAGACCGTAATTATCCTCAGTGCTGACCCAAGCGCACCAGGTCTCGGTATTGGGCTCCTTAATACGGAAGGAGCACTCGCCCGAATACTGGCTGTCACCCCAGAATCTCAGCTCGTGTCGCCAGGAAAGCTCGTCGCCCGTCCAAGGCTTGACTCCATCGTACCATACGAAGGAATCAAGATAGCCTATGGTATAGAACGCAGGCAGCTCCTGACCGCTGACAGGATGCTCCCAACCCGAGAAATCAACAAAACGGTTATCTACCTTGATGTATTCATCCTCGATAATGTATCGGTTCTCCATATAGCTGGGGGTAGTATATTGGTCAACGGTAAAGTTGACACTGTCCTTTCCCCAGTCCATAGGTTGAACCTTGATATAAACCGTGTTACCCTCGACGCTGAAGTCAATAAGACGGCTGGCAAGGTTGCCCTGGCATCCGCCCTGAACGGGGTTGTAGGGCCATTGAGAATTATTATTAAAGCTACCCCACTTAAAATCAATTCCCTCTTGCTCACCCGTACCGTAGTAGGACTGCTGAACGAGACGACCCGTGTCGTGCTTGTTTATCATGTTCTCAACACCGTTAATGTGGCACTCGTTATCCGAAACGTAAGTGATAGTTCCGCCCCAGCCCAGGTCGATACCGAGAGTATATCTGGTTCCGCTTATGGAATAATCTCTTTCGGGAACGTCCGCAAGCTCGGTAGACATATCGTAGAGCATAAATACCGCATCCTTGTTTTCGCAAGTGTCGATCCTTATGGAATTAAGGGCAGAGCCCTGACCATCGTCAAGGAAAGTGGTAATAAGACCCGAAAACTCTCCGTTTCCTGCTTCAAGGAAATAATAGTCCTCGATCACATTGCCGCCTAAAGTGTAGCTGATATATATCTTCAAGGGCGCGGTGGAGGAATATTTTACAGAAAAACGGTTAAAGCTCTCCGCAAAAGTATCACCAAGACCAAGAGTCAAGCCGCTGTCGAAGAAAAAGCCGCTCTCTTCAATAGCCTTGTAACCCGAAGCGGTATAGCTCAGGTTGTAAGAGGTCTGAACGCTTGCCACACCGTCATTTTCGGTGATCTCAAATTTATCGAATTCACCGTTAGCCAATGCATATCTCAGACGAACAACGTCGAGAATGTTAACCTCACCGTCGCCGTTGACGTCGGCCCCTTGGGCTACCTCAACAGAAGAGACACCATTATCGTAGTCATAATTAGCCAGATACTTACGCAGAAGTATCAGATCCTTGGTGTCGAATGCTCCGTCACCGTTAACGTCTCCGCCAACCAAGTCCGAAGATTCGGCTTGACCGTCAACTGCAAACGCGCTGAAGCTAAAGGTGCCTACGGTCAACAGCAGAGCCATTATGACACAGATCAGATTTTTAATTTTCATAGTAACCTCCAAGTTTTGTCAATACATATTCATTATAATTAAATCATATTAATTGGATATTACTGTAAGATTAATATTTTATGAACGATCGCGTTGCGTTATCAGGATCGATAAAGAAATAAGCGAACGGGAAAACCCATCCGCTTATTTCCGGTGCGAGAAACGTGCTTACGAACACCGCTTTGCGCCAATAACCATCCTTATGTTTAGTATATTTCGCGCAAAGCAATCAAATGCTTTCGCATTTGAACGGGTTCTGCGTCGGTTTGTACAAACTAAAAATTGAGGAGGAACTTTTGCTCCTCCTCAATTTTGGTGCGAGAAACGGGACTTGAACCCGTACGGTGTGAACCACACGCCCCTCAAACGTGCGCGTCTGCCAGTTCCGCCACTCTCGCATATTTAAAACGTCGTTTCGCGACAACATTGGTATTATACAACAAAATAATCGGTTTGTCAATAGGTTTTTGAAAAATTTTTCAAAAAAATTTTTAGCCGTTTTTTGATATAAGAATCGGGCAAAAAAATGAATTTTATTGCCCGATTCTTCACTTATTCGCCCTTCTTTCCGACCTTCGACAAAATGCTTTCGGGAATCTCCGCGTCAGAGATTATCCCATCCAACTCCGAAACGCTTCCCATATTATAAAAGAAGGTCTTGCCGAATTTGCTTCCGTCGCAAAGCAGATATTTTCTCTTGCACTGCTCCATCATTACGCGGCGCAGATTTGCCTCTCTTACCGAAGGGTCACTCATCATTCCGTCAAACGACAGACCGTGGCAGGAGAAAAAAAGAACGTCGGCGTTGATCTTCTTAACGAAATCCTCCGCCTCCTGTCCGACGTAGGAATAAGAATGAACAATCATCTTTCCACCTGTCGAAAAGGTGGTAATATCTCTCTCAGCCAAAGCGACTGCGGTCTTTGCGCCGCTCGTAATAACGATCACGTCCTTATAATCGGCTAAATACGGCACTAAATGATAGGCGCTGGTAGAGCCGTCGAGCATTATGACCGCTCCGTCGCGCACGAGACTCGCCGCTCTCTTGCCCATAAGCGCCTTGCCCGTGCTTTTCTCGTTTTCACGCATAGCAAACGGGATCTCTCCGTCTGCCGCTCTTTTATTGAGCGTCGCGCCGCCGTAATATTTGGTTATAAGTCCCTTTTTGTGAAGCTCCGTAAAATCTCGGCGTATGGTCGGCTCGGAAAAGCATAGCATTCGCGCCAATTCCTTGACCGTTATCTGCGGATTCTCTCTGAGCGCCTCAAGTATTCTCTTGTGTCTTTCTTCTATCAGCATATTTCCCTCCGAAAGCAAGTGATCGTTTGCTTGAATAATCGTGATTATTTATAACTATTTCCGATTTATATTGACCTTTTGAGCAAATGTGGTATAATTATAGCATAAGATGATCAAATTGTCAACGGTAATTTTTCATACGAAAGGAAATATGATTTTATGAAAACCAAAGCTGTAAGACTTCACGGCGAGATGGATATACGACTTGAAGAATTCGAGCTTCCCGAGATCGGTGAGGGTGAGGTTCTTATCAAGGTGGTCAGCGACTCGGTATGCGCCTCCACCTATAAGGCTGTAAAGCAGGGGGCAAACCACAAGCGCGTCCCCCCCACCGTAGCCGAAAAGCCCGTAATTATCGGTCACGAGATGTGCGCGGAAATAATAGAAGTGGGCGCAGGTCTCAAAAACCAATGGAAGGTCGGCCAGAAGATAGTTATTCAGCCCGCCCTCAAGCTTGAAAGCGGCTACGACCCGGGATATTCTTATCAGTACATAGGAGGTAACACTCAGTATGCCGTCGTTCCCGAGATAGTACTCGAGCACGGATGTATGATCCCCTACGAGGGCGACTGCTTCTTCAAGGGCTCTCTGGTCGAATCTATCGGATGCGTTCTTCGCGGCTATAAAGGATTTTATCACACGGACTATACCAACTACAAGCGTTTCGACGGCGCTAAGGCGGGAGGTAAGATCGCGATCCTCGGCGGCGCCGGTCCTATGGGAATAGGAGCCGTTGACCTGGCCATCGGCTACGCGGGCGTCTCCCAGGTAGTCGTTACCGACCTTTCCGCAGAGCGTCTTGCTTTCGCGGCAAAGCAATACTCCCCCGAGACCGCCAAGGCAAAGGGAGTTGATCTCGTCTATCTCAACACCTCCGGCATGGAAGACCCCGCAGAGGAACTTATCACGCTTTCAAACGGTGGATTTGACGACGTTTTCGTAATGGTTCCCGTTGCGTCTCTTTTCACCCTTGCGGAACGCATCTGTCGTGAGGACGGCTGCGTTAACTTCTTCGCAGGTCCTCCCGTGCACGACCTTCAAGGCTCATTAAATCTTTATCGTGTCCACTACGACGGCATCCACGTCGTTGGTACTGCGGGCAGTATTCCCGAAGATACCGTTGACACGATAAAACTGATTGAAGAAAACAAAATAAACCCCGGTGCCATAGTCTCCCACATTCTCGGACTTAATGCAGCCGTCGACACAGTCCTTGCTATGGCTGCTCCCAACGGTGCAAAGAAGGTCTGCTATAACCACCTCGATCTTCCCTTGATCGCCATCGACGATCTTCCCGAGCTTGGCAAGACCGACCCTCTATGTAAGGCTCTTGCCGATATCGTATCCGCAAACGGAGGCATCTGGTGCGCAGAGGCAGAAGCATATCTGCTTGAGCACGCGCCCAAGATTTAAGGTGATAATATGAAAATCTATACTATAACGTTAAGTCCCGCGTATGACGTCCACGCTTCGGCAAACTCCCTCGTATTACAGCACGAAAACCTCGCGCACGTAAAAAGCCGCGACGCGGGCGGAAAAGGAGTCAACATCTCCCGCGCTTTGACGTATAACGGAGTGGAGAACACCGCAGTGGTAGTCCTCGGACGCGATAACTGCACAGACTTCAAAGCAGCTCTCGTCTCCGAGAATATGAACTATATCGCCATCGAAAAGGACGGCAGAATAAGAGAAAACCTCACCATTCACGTCGACGGAGAGGATGAAACACGCATCAGCTTTTCGGGATTTTCGCTTGATAACGGCGTGATAACAGAGGTCGAAGACATTATCCCTGCCGACGAGAACACCGTTGTAACCTTTACGGGAAGTGTTCCCAAAGGTGTCGATATGACCGAAGTCAAAAATTTCCTCGCAAGGTTAAAGGCGCGAGGCGCGAGGATCGTGGTCGATTCACGCTCATTCACTCTCGCCGACCTTATCGAGGTGAAGCCTTGGCTCATCAAGCCAAACTGCGAGGAGATCGCCATATATTCGGGCAAGGATGTCAATAATTTTGCCGATTGCATTGATTTTGCAAAGGAACTCTCGGCTAACGGAATTGAAAACGTGATGATCTCGCTCGGCGAGCAGGGTGCGCTTTTGGCAACAGACCACATTTGTGTCGCCGCGATACCCCCAGCCATCAACACTCTTTCAACCATCGGAGCGGGAGACAGTACCATAGCAGGCTTTATAGCGGCGTATAATTGCGGCGCAGATGCCGCAGAGTGCCTCAAAGTAGCAATCAGCTACGGCACTGCCGCCTGCCTCCTTGAAGGCACCACTCCTCCCACCAAAGAAAACGTAGCGGAGATATATAAAGACGTAAGAATTGAAGTATTATAATTATCAAGAGGGAGCTTCGGCTCCCTTTTGTGTTATAAATTGCAGTTTAGCGGTGCGTTTAAGATAAACATTGTCGTAGGGGCGGTCATCGGCCGCCCGTTCAATCGATTTAAATCGTTCGTTCACGGGGCGTCGAGGACGTCGCCCCCTACGATTTAGGGTGTCGTTCAACTCACCTACAAATCAAAATTTGCCTTTCGTCTTGCAAATTGCAAGGATTTATGCTACAATAAAACCAACGAAAGCCTTTGAGGTAAATTATGAAGCTGACGAAAAAAGAGTTTATATTTGAAACCGCGCCATTTAAGGAATGCCACGCATCCACCATAGCGCTTTGCGGCGAAAACAAGCTTGCCGCATGGTTTGGAGGCAAAAAGGAATCGGATAACGACGTCCGCATTTGGTTCAGCCGTAACGAAGGTGGGAAATGGAGCTATCCCGAATCGATACCCGCCGTTTGCGATCTTCCCCATTGGAATCCCGTACTTTTTGAAATGAAAACGGGCGAGATCACCCTGTTTTACAAGGTTGGCAGGTCTGTACCCGAATGGAAAACCTATTTTTCCGTCACCCTTGACGGCGGCAGCACTTGGAGCTATCCCCGCGAGCTTATCGATGGTGACGAGAGCGACGGCAGAGGCCCCGTCAAGAATAAGCCCCTTCGTCATTCAAGCGGCATCCTTCTCGCCCCCGCCTCCACCGAAAGAGGTGCCTGGCGCGCCTTTATTGACCGTTGTGACGGTGAGAAATGGGAGAAATCTCCCATTCCCGTCTCGGAGGACGGCAAAAGGCTGAATATGATACAACCCACCTTATGGGAGAGTAAAAGCGGAGACGTCCACGCTCTTATGCGCTCGCAAAACGGCTTTATTTATCGCTCCGATTCAACCGACGGCGGCAAAAGCTGGTCTGAGGCATATGCCACGGAAATGCTTAACAACAACAGCGGCATCGACTGCGTAAAGACCGAAAACGGCACGGTTGCCCTCCTTTGCAATCCCGTTCAGCGTGGCAGAAGCCCTCTTTCTCTCTTTCTTTCCCATGACGACGGCGAGACCTTTGAAAAAGTCCTCGATCTGGAGACCGAAAACGGCGAATTTTCATACCCTGCGGTAGTTTCACGCGGGAACACGCTATATCTGACCTATACCTATGACCGCAAAACCATCGCTTATGCCGAAATTGAGATTTAAAAGAAAAAGAGCCTTTATCGGCTCTTTTCAGTCTGTCGAAAAACGCCCATTACGCGAGAGCGAAGGTGGGCGTTTTGGTGTATTTGAAGTAAAAAAGCGATATAAAAGCAAAGAAATCGGAGGGATGGTTATCTCTCCACTTTCTTTTAGCAAATTTTTTGAGAT
>JAZMZI010000126.1:0-30148 GCA_045585895.1 Eubacteriales bacterium | reverse complement strand
GCTGCACCGACTCCTTCAACAGCACCGCCGCATCACGCATAGCTCTGTTCATGCAACTTCCTTCGGCATTTTCGTCATACGGACAACTGCCACACTTTCCTTCCGGATCCGCGCATAGCTCCAACGCCTTAATTACTTCCTCTTTGGTCTTCATTTTCGCCCTCCGTGTATTTCTTTTTGAGTTCGGCAATATATGCCTTAACTGTGTGACCTTCATAAACCAACGCAGGAGAAAACGCACATTCAACCAACTCAAAAATCTCCCTCGCAACCTCACGCCTTCCGTATGCTTTGCCTATTTCCATCATTTGCTTCTCGGCCATAACTTGACAATATGAGGGAAGGCTATTGCGAAGCGCTTTTTCTAACCTTGCGATCTCACGCTGCAATGCTTCAACCTCGCTCTTGGGTACAACATCGGCGGTTGGAGAACCCTCGATTTCTCTCAAGATGGAATACATAGCATTTGAACGGCTATTCACCGCCATTTCGTAGAATTCATCGCCGCAACTTTCGGAAACATCAATCTCGCATTGCTTGATGTCCGTTTTGATAATATCAACTATTTTATCCGCATCAATATATCGTGCCATATCACTCACCGCCATCCATCTTTTTTGTTTGCCTTCTTCTCTCGAGTACAGTATCAATGATCAAACCCACTCGGAAAAGCGTAAAGCACATTGCGAAGAACAGCGCAGCTCTCACCAACGCTTCTTGCGGCGAGCAGACAGTGCCGACAACGCCGAAAATTCGACAGAACGCTTCATAAAACTCTGGGATATTTATTAAACCATAAAGTGCTAAATATAATAACGACATTCCTGTTGAAAGCAGAAAGGCAATAATAGTATTCTTCATTCCGCACCGCCTTTCGGAGGCTCAGGAAGCGGCATCCAATGGGTGATTTCTCCATCACAATGCACTGGCGCAAACCAGCCGCCATTTAAGCGCGTTGCGATAAAGATATCAGTTTCTCCATACACAAGCACCCTCACACAATCTTTCGGCAACCTCTCGTCAACGCTTATCCACTCGCTCTGCTTGAAGTAGTCTTCCAACGTTTTTGTTATCTCATCTCGCCATTTTATTGCATAGGCCTCGGGATTGGGAACCGTTGAGGTAGGTATAAAACCCATCTCATCAAACTCTACCAAGAGGTCTCTTATAATCTGCTTCTCTTTACCTGCCCGCCCGACCCCCGTGGGTGCGGAGGTGAATGAGCCTGTTGTAAACTCACCGGAGTTTTCAATAGGCTCAGAGGGGGATAGTCCCCCTTCTTTATCTTTTATCATAACTGCTCCATCCTTTTCTTTATCGCATATTCCCTCCGCCTCTCTCTGATTACGGGGCAGGAGTAATAGTGTAGCTCGTTCCCCTGTATCGGAACACCGACGAAACGGCGGTCTCCCTTGCGGTATATAAGCCCATTCGTGTATAACTGCTTCTCGTAAACGATATTCTTCGTCCCCGAAGGATGCAGAATAAACATCACAGGCTCCTTGTCGCAAGGGATCCAACCATCGCCGTCGTAGATCCAACGTAAAGCTCCGCCGCAATGCGGACACTCGGAGAACTCACCCCTGTGCTTGTGCTTCTTCCATATCTCGAACGCCGCCATCACTGTCTCCTTCAAAGAAGATCTCGTCGTATTCCTCCTCGCGCTCGTCGCGGAAATCGGGATTCAACGTGTAGTACGGTATCAGCTTCTTCAGCATCTTGGTACCGCGGCAATACTCGCAAGCTCCGCATCGTTTCGGCTTTACTCGCTTTGTCAGAACGCTTATGATCCTCGGCATACGCTTCTCTATCTGCTCAAGCTCAAAATCGTACCGCTGACGGTGATTTAAGAGCATAGCCGCCTTGTCGGGCGGATCCTGCTTTGAAACCGCCAGGATCACGAAATTTGCGTCCCTGTCGCTGCCCGTGAACTGCTTTTCGATCTCGGTATAGACCGCCGCACGCATCATATACCCCATCGCCTCAACGAAGGACTCGCGCTTGCCGGTGACCGCATTGTACTCTGTTTTGTTTATGTCGGCGCAAGTCTTGTAATCAATGATCAGACGCTTGTCCTCGATATACTTGTCAAGACGGATCTTCCACTTCATACCGAACAGCTCGCCCGTCATAATAGCCTCGTTCTCCCCGGGCATGTCTATGTAATGCTTCATCAGAGGATCGCGTCGGCAAACCTCGATCATGCGGTCAGCGTGCTCATAGGGCGCATACTTGCCCTTGATGATAACGTCACCGCTTTTCTTGTCAATGGTGTACTTGTAAATGTCGTCGAAATGCTCACGGCAGAACTCCTCGTGAGCCTCAGGAGACTCCATAGCCGTGTGAAAATAGTTACCAACTATAAGAGCCTCCGAGCTTGACGGTTGATAACGTCGCTCAAGCTTCGCCATGGCCGCGGCTTCGCAACGGCAGAATTGTTGAAACAGAGAGCACGACATATACTCTCTGTCCGCCTCAACGGAATAATAATTATCTCTTGTAAGTTCCATTTTTTGAATCTCTCCTGTTATTCCTTTGTGTTTTCATTGATACCCACCTACAATTAGATGGCTCATAATCTCCGTTTACGTCGATACGATCTATCGTACATTCGCCACGCGGTGCATTTTCATCGTATCCGTTAGCCATTGCCCAATCATAGAAAGACTGAAAATTCTCTTGCCACTCCGAACACATTTTTATCCCCCTGCCACCGTAATGTTTATATGCTTTACATTCTGTTCGATAACATCGAACTTTAATATCATACCAAACATTATACAAACGAGTTCTTGTTTTTCCATGTTTGCGTCGCGATTTTATTTTATTCTCTTCAAAAAGGCAACCGCATGAGGTTGTATGCCCAACTTTTAAATTACTTTGGATAGCATAAACTATTGTATTGTTATCACACGAGCATTGACACTTCCACATAGCTTCACGCTTGCCTGAAGGCTTTACATAGTCATCGACTTGCTCAATAACTGTCAACCGACCAAACACTTTGCCGGTTAAATCCTTTCTCACTGTCACCTTGTCGGATTTTCGCTTGATTTGATCTAATCTATAACAACCACAGCTATTGGTATTGCCGCGCAATAAATTTCGAGCTGCAATCAAAGACACATTTCCGCAGTCACACTGACATTCCCAAAGAATATTGCCACTCGAATCTCTTTCATTAGTTGGGTTAATAGCCACCAAACGTCCAAAACGCTGACCTCTTAAATCTCTCGTTTTTTCCATTTTAAACCTTCCTTTATGCAATATTTTTTTCGAAGAACGCTAAGCGTTCTTTTGCCTCTTCAAGATACTTCTGAACGAGACGAGTCTTTTCTCCGCGAGAAATATCAAGTTCTAACTTTGCTGATTCTACCAAACGGAATATAGCCTCTATCTCCGACCAAAATCCGTACTTATCACTATTAACAGCATTTACGAGATCATCCAAACATTCATAACTGTTCCTGAAAGATACAAAACTGCCATAGGCATTATCCAAATTTACGCTCGCCTCAAGGGTTGCATCGCTTACTATTATCATTTCGTTTCTGTCCATCATCATAATTTTTCTCCTTATATATCTTGACAAATTAGCCTTGCCGTGCTATAATTAGGGTGGACGGTCGCAAGGCTGACCGCCCGCCCTTTTGGGTGTTAGAGAGTGCTTGGCTTGGTCGCTGTGGGCACTCTCTTTTTTTACACCTTAATTACTGTCCGTCTTTGCTTCACGGACTATCTTCGCCGCTTCCTCGGGCGACTTGGCTCTGCTCTCAATGAGCTTTGCCAACGTTTCCAAAAAAGCATTGAACTCGGCATTGGTCATTTCGTCTTGCATTTCCTCACTTCCTTTCTGAACGGTCTCCCGTGCCTTACATTCACATTTTACACGATTTTTCGTGCAAAGTCAATAGGCAACTTAGCCAAACTTTAAGGAAATTTTTTGTGCATTTTTACACTTGATTTCGTGTAATTTGTGTGCTATAATATTTATAACAAATTAAACTATATAAGGAGAATAAATATGCCTTTTATTTATAAGATTAACGTTTTAAATGCTCTCAAAGACAAGGGAATAAAAACTACAACTATAAGAAACAATAAACTGTTTTCTGAATCTACTCTGCAAAAATTCCGCCAGCAGCTCCCGGTGTCTTGGGAAAATCTTGAAATGCTGTGTAAGCTTTTAGAATGCCAACCCGGCGACATAATTGAATACGTCGAAGATTAACCCCCATCCACGCCGTCAAGGCGTGGATGATTTTTCGTCCTCAAGCGCGGAAGATATTTCTGCGTTCATTTCATCCAAAGTTTCAGTTTCGTTCGTTGTAGGGCGATTTTCCTTGTTCTTTCCAAAGACGCTCTCCACGCTGACGAATCCATCGTGAATAGCTGTGTAAAGATTTCTCAGCTTCACAATATCCCTGCTGCCAAGCTTGTCGAACTCCTTACCGCAAACCGCGCCGAGCATATCCTCGTCTATCCAGTCCGCGATCTGACGGAATGCTGCAAGCATCTTTGCCTTGGTCTCCTCAAGACCGTCCTTATTTACCTGCTTGTCCAGCGTCTCCTGACATATCGCCATAGCCTTGTCGATTATAAACTTAGGTATGACCGCCTGAATACACGCTCTCTTACGACGTGCCGCCTGGTTCGACATCATCTCATATTTGTCGCGAGGATCCGTCAAAGGATAGGATCCTTTCTTTGTGGTTCTGATATACTCGACCTCAAAAACCTTCTCGTCGGCAAAGTTGCTCTCAAGATCCCACGCATAGGCTCTTACCACCGCACCCGACGCCGTATTTGACAGCTCCTCCACGCCCGAGATCATATTGCCCCAGTATCGCGAGATGCACTCTACCAAACGTATCGACGCACCACGCACCACCGAATCGCCCTTAGGAAACTCATAAATAGCAGTCTCCGCAAGCTCGGGATTCTGACACTCGTATTCGATCATCTGCTGCGCGTATTCAATACTTCTCGGGAACTGACGCGCCAGGATCATCTTCGCCTGAACCTCGGCGATCTTCTTAGTTTCCTCTGTGCCGGCAACTACGCCCATATTGTTGGCGCCGCGGCTTACCATGTTGTTGTTCATTTTTATGTATTCCTTTCTACCTTTTCACTTTTCACTATTACCTTTTACTTCCGCGGGAGGCGTCGGCATCTCCGCCCAACGCGTCACGCGGTACGTAACGTCTCCCTCAAGATCGATCCTCTCCTCAAAGAACACCTTCTCCTCCGCATCGTAGCACAGCACCGTAGGCTTGTCCGCACCGAATATCATAACCAGGTATTCGTCCGATACCGCGGGCAGCTCCCACTCGGCATCACACCACTCAATGCCTTCCTCGGTCGGCATCATGCCTATGATTTTCTGAAGCTCCGCATTGAACTCGGTTATCTCCACAAGATCCTTGCCACTCTCAATAAGTGCGCAAAAATATTCCTTCAATACCCTCGACAGCTCCCGGCTGTCAATAAACCTCTTCTCTGCCATCTCAAGCCACCTTCCTGATGATCAAGACAAGCTCATCATCATCGTATTCATGGACCGCAGCATAGCCGCGCGCCTTGACAAACGCCCTGGCAGCTATAAGAAACGCTCTTTCATTTTCCGCACCGGCGAAGAAACCGAGAATTGTCTGATCCTTCCCCGACTCCTGCATATCATTGAGATCCTTTTCAATGCGCTCAAGCTCAGCGCCAATGTCTATTTTATTACTGTTTTCCATAATTTTTAAAAATTCCTTTCATTTGGACTTGATTTTGTTTTAATTCTGTGATATAATGAAAGAGATGTGGGACAATAACATCACACCCTTTCTGCGAGCGGATCTTGCGCCAACAAGATTCGCTCTTTTCTTATGCCGAAAATTTGTATCTGTCGCATAGACAGCTCTGACATAGCTTCTCACCGTCCACCTCGTAAACGTCGTCAGGATCGATCTCGTCTCCGCAATCCGCACAAACGAAGATCTCTCCCTCGTCATCTTGGCATCTCATGCACCCGGTACACATACCGCCGTGAACACAACCTGAATAGCTCATTTTATTTCCTCCCTATATCAAATATGGACATTTTAAGCGTACGGGTCTTGTTTTCCGTCGCAAGAATACGTCTGTAAGGGTACAACGTCGCCTCGTTTCCCTTGACCTTGCATCTGTATTCATAAAGTGGCACGCCGTTTTTGTATTCGTATACTATATACTTTTGAGCGCGCGAATCATAGCCGGTTCTCTTATATTCCAGCCCCTCGGTATTTACCACGCCTTACCCTCCTCTCTCTTTGTAAAATTCTTCGTACTGCTTGATGATCTGCTCCGCGCACCAGAGCATTCTCTGTGTCCGAGCCCCCAAAGCTCGCTTGCCGTTAAGCACAGCGGAGATGTGCGCATAGTTGACCTTTATTCCCCAGTCACGGTCAAGACGGTGTATAAGCCAATCCTGGCCCAGCCTGTTTCTCGCAAGCGCTCGCTTGATCTCCTTCGCGCTCTCCTGATTTATCGATTCGTAATCACGCATCATTTTATAAGCCCCTCCTTTCTCAGCTGCTCTTCACTCTTGGGAGTGAACGTGACCTTGATGTCCGCATCGTATTGCTTCGATAAAAGATACGACAGCGTCTCACCTATCAAATTAAAATCGGGTTTGTTGGTGTAAGTAACTTTCATAATATTATCCTCCATTTCTTTGATATTTAAGTGTATGAAGAACCCCGATTAAAAATCCTTCATACACTGAATTGGTTTGGCGACCATCGGAGTCTACATTGACAAAACTCCCTTTGTGTGATAAAATTTAGGCAACTATATTCTCAAGGAGTTACCTATGACAGATTTAAAATATACTATCCTCGAAAAACTTTATTTTGCCGAACACCGACAAATGTACAAAACACCATTATTTGAAGAGTGCAGAAAGCAATATCAGCTCCCCGAAATATACGCTGCATTGAAAGACCTTGATCAAGACGATCTCGTTGATGCCGATCTTAACTCAGACGTAGCTAAACTTACTAAAAACGGAAGAGTGATCTACGAATCAGTTAAAGAAGAACGTCAATATCAAGAGGAATGCAAACAGCGCGAGCTCAACGCCGAACAACGTGCATTGAAGAGCGAGCAGCTTGCGACTGAAAGCAATGCGCTTGCGGCAGAGAGCAACAGTCTCGCTGTTGAGAGCAACCGTATCTCGATTGAGAGCAACCGCCTCACTAAGCGTTCCAACATTATCACTGTTATTTCGATCGTTGTTGCAATCCTGTCTATTGCGGTAGCGATCATCCAGTTCTTCAATTAGCCTTCTCTGCTGATTAGACTCCCACCAGTCGTCAAACTGCTGGTCTGTCATTCCCTCTTCCGTTTTGTGCCGATACCGAGAGAGGGCTTTTTTTCCTACGCGCATCTCAATCAAGCCTCGTACATACTGAAGATACTCGACCTGTTCACGTTCACCTAAATCGTCCCACTCGTCAGGCTTCAAAGGCAGATCATCTGGCCACTCATCGACAGCGGCGTAATAGAACTTCACAGCATCATCGTATGACATTTTATAGATGCATTTGGCGATCTCGTCATACCACTTAACAAATTCGATATTAGTTACAAGCCCCCCGGGGCTTTTTTCTTTTTCCATTTTCTCTCCTCCCTCCATTATAAATGACGTTTTTCTAAATTTCGCCCCCAAAAAGTCATAATCTTACTGTACTTTTCACTATAAGTGCAAGTTTACCGTACTCATTGCTTAAAAAAAATACTCTGATATTCTTCATCGGACAAATTGAGTATTTGCTTTATCTGCAACGATGTATCCACAGTGACCTTGACTTTGCCGGTTTCAAGACAAGAATATCCCGATTTCCCGGAATAACCCAGCTTTTTAGCCATATCTTTCTGCGTAATACCACGCTTTTTTCTCTCCTTCTTCAAGAGTTCATGATCCACCCAATCCCCTCCTTTCTTTAAGTAATGAATAATTTGTTATTGTTTTTATATACATTTTGAACACCGCTGAACCTCACTCATTGTATAATTTTCTACTGGGGACTTGCATTTTTGAAAATTTTGTTGTATAATATAAGTAGAAAGGAGTGAGCTAAATGAACAAAAAGGATGTTATTGCCAAGGCAGAGGAGTTTTGCAAGAAGCACAATATCAATCAATACCCCGTCAGAATTGCCAGCTTGTGCAGTCATTATGATCTGATCGTTCGCGAGGAATATTTACCCGAGAACGTCTCCGGTTTTATTGTTGTGCAAAAAGAAAAATTCAACAGATTTAACACCGGACGCTTGATAGTGGTAAATTTACTGGAAAGCTCAGGCAGGAAGAGATTTACTATTGCGCACGAATTGGCTCACTATATTCTCCACAGGAAAGAAGATGATGAGATATTCGCGCACCGAGACGCCGGCGCCTCCGGTCCTATGGAATCGGAAGCTAATTTGTTTGCCGCCAACGTTCTTATGCCGAAGGAATTGGTGATAGATGCTTTGGAGAACCTTCAATTAGAGGTGAGATATTCCACTGAATCTATGAAGGTCAACCATATCGCACGCGAATTCGTTGTGTCGCCCGACGCTGCAAGGGTTCGACTCAGACAACTTGAGATCATTTGACAAGGGGAAGATAATGGATAAGAAAAAACCTTTTATCGATGATTTGTCTGACATTGACCGCGATTTGTCGAACTCTCAAGAGGTAAATGTTAACGAAAAAATTGACGACTACCATTTTAAGGACGCAAGTGGTTACGGAAGACAATACGACCGCAGAGACGAGCTCTATGCTAACCTTTTGGAAAACTACATAGAGCAATCAAAAGATAAGGCGGATAAGAACGTCGGCTACAAGCAAAAATTCTTCAATATTGTAATGACAGTATTTTGCTGTATGATATTTATCCCTTTACTTGCTATTCTAATTGTAGCAATACGAGGCGACAACAATATCACTGCGGTTATTGCGCTTTCAAGTAGCGCGATCAGCATACTGTCCGCAATCATTATTTTGCCCAAAATCATCGCAAAGCATCTTTTCCCGACTGATGAAGACAAGAACATGATCGATCTCGTTAAGAGCATGCAAGAAAATGATTCGGGTATCAGAACCAACAGCAAAAAAGAAGACTAAAATAGTTTAGCAAGTCCATAGCAGTAAGCGCCCCACTATCCGGGAGCCGCCGAGCCTATGGGCTTTTTCTTGACAAAACAAACGTGTTGTGATAAAATCAGGTAACAAACTTAAGGAGTTACCTATGCTTGATCTTGAATTTAAAATCCTAGAAAAGCTCTATGCCACCGAGCATCATACCATGAACCGTATCGCCCTTATCAATAATTTTGAAGGGCAAATCAACGAAGCTGACGATTTTGTCGATATCCTTTTAAAGTATAAATACCTAAGAATTTTCAACGGCACGTCAAGCGTCAAATTGACATCGAAAGGTATAGATGAATACTTATCGGAGCAGCAGAGACGTGATGATAACGCCAAGCAAGCCGCCGCCAAAGATGCAGAGCAACTTGCCCAAGTTGTCCAGTCTGAAAAGAATAAGAAACAAGAGCGCCGTCTGAATTTCATCATATCCATCGTCTCTGCCATCGTTGGCTCTTTGACAACACTTTGCGTTGAACATTTCCAAGAGCTGGTCAACGCTATCTTTTCTTTCTTTTCTTCTTTTGCCGCCTGATCTCTTTTCAAGCCCCCCGGGGCTTTTTTCTTTTCCCACCATCCTCTCCCTCCCTTCTCTCGGCAGAGGCAACCTTCCTCTTCGTTTCATTTCCTTGAGATACGCTTCCCAAGCTTCGTCCTCGGAAAAGAATATCTTCTCTCCAATCTGTCCGCGTGCGATCCTATACACAACCACCATTGTTTTCATTTCTCTGGTTTTGCGGTCTTCAAAATCAAAAATTTGACTAACAACACCTTTTTGCGGCGGTGCTTTTCCACGGGCTCGATATGCCACCCAAACTTCATCGCCTATTTTGGGGATAATCATTCATAACCTCCTCTATGATGTACGAGTTTCTTGTACCTTGATGCTATAATACCATAGATTTCGTACCTTGTCAAGAGGGAAATCGAAATTTCTTGAACTTTTTTAAAATTGTATTGCATTTCGCCTCGATGTGTGTTATCATAAGTACAGTAATAATGTACTTTTGGGAGGTAAAAATGGCTGATATATCCGAAAGAATACGAACATTGAGAAAAAAAGAACTATTAACTCAAACCCAATTTGGCGAGTTATTCAATGTAGAAAAAACTACCGTTTCTTCTTATGAAAGAGGTCAGAGCATACCTAACGATAGTATTAAAATCGCTATTTGCAAGCACTTCAATGTAACTATGGACTACCTTGTCGGTCTTAGCGACACACCTCAACCGGCATTTTTTGTTCCCCGCCTCACCCCTCACGAAACCAAAGTAATGACCGCCTACCGCGACCAAACAGAAATGCAGCCGGCAGTAGACAAGCTCCTCGGCGTCACCATGGACGGCTACGTTACCGTCTACACCGCCGCAAATTCCGAATCCAACCGCAAACACACGATCACGAGAATCCCGCAAGATAAATGGAATGAGATCGAAAACGAGCCTAACACCGACGAAGATCTGATGTAATCTCCCAAATATATGTATTACAAAATCTACACCGACATCCGAGACGCCGCCTGGCAATGCCTGATCGACAATAACATTGACAGCCTGCCTGTTGACGTGCTGAAGATCGCGCGCCAAAGTAATATCGACGTCAAGAAAAACAGCCGCATTAAGATCCTCCTACCCGATGAATATGCCAAAGCCTTCTATAACGGCGAAAAATGGATAATCGTGTATAACGACCGCAACGACGTTCCGATTTCTCGCTTCGCCATAGCCCACGAGCTGGGCCACATACTCCTCGGTCACGTTAAGACCTACGCAAAATATGCAACCATTGAAGATATAGGAATAAAGCCGAAAGCAGAAAATCAAGCCGACACGTTCGCGCTGCGCCTACTCTGCCCCGCCTGCATCCTGATGGAGCTTGATCTCCGCACACCCGAAGGAATATCCACATTCTGCCGCGTACCAACCCACTGGACGCAGAAAAGAAGCGACAGAATGAAAGAACTGTATAAAAGAAATAAGTTTTTCACCAATAACCTTGAAATCGAGATTCATAAGAATTTTAATATATATCTTTCCGCAATAAAGCAACAAAAAAACGAGCTGACGCACAGCTCGTGAAAAAAATTTAACAAATATATTGACAAATCCAAAAAAGTGGTGTAGAATAATAACGTAGGGATCACCGGCGACGGTTGCTTCCCGAAAAAAACGATTAAAAAAGATAACCGCTTAGCTTTGGTCGGCAGGGCGGTTATCTTTTTTTATTATTACAGATGTTTATTACAAGACCTATTAATGCAATTATTACACTGCAAAAGAGAAACAAAGTTTCCCAAGTTATGTACATAGCATCACCTCCCTCTTCCGAGGAAGGCAAAAAAGATTTGGACTTCCTCAAGATAAGAGGAAGCAACCGCCACCGTTCAGGTGAACCCTACGGGCTTTCGCCAACAGTATTGTATCACAACCGTCGGATTTTGTCAATATGGAGTTTTCAGAAAGGAGTTTTAATGGCATTCAAACAAAAACGAATAGACGCCGACCTCAAGCGCGCCGCCCTCTATGCCCGAGTCTCTACCGAGGAGCAGGCAATGCACGGTGTGTCTCTCGATGCTCAGAAGGAAAGGCTTCTCCAGTACGCTAAAGAAAATAACCTCACCGTGGTGGATCTCTACGTTGATGAGGGTATCTCCGCGCGAAAGCGCTATACCCGCCGCCCGGAGTTCCTTCGTATGCTCGAGGACGTAAAGCAGAAAAAGATCGACGTCGTCCTGTTTATAAAGCTCGACCGTTGGTTCAGAAATATCGCCGACTATTACGAGGTCCAGGCAATTCTCGACAAATACCGAGTGCAGTGGATCGCCACCGAAGAGGACTACGATACTACCACCGCAAACGGTCGCCTTGCCCTCAATATCAAGCTGGCGATCGCCCAGGATGAGTCCGACCGCACCAGCGAGCGTATCAAGTTCGTATTTAAGAACATGGTAAAAGAAGGCAGGGTTATCTCCGGCAGCACTCCCGTAGGATATAAGATCGAGAATAAGCGCGTCGTGATCGACGAGAACGAGGCAGAGATCGTCAGAGTTATGTTTGATAAGTATATCGACTGCCGTTCAACTAAAGAGACCTCAAGGCACTTAAACGCCCTCTACGGTACAAGCATCGACGTTAAGTCAATGAAGAGAATGCTCACCAATTCCTGGTATATCGGCCTGGCATACGGCATCCCCGGTTGGTGTCCCCCTATCATCGATGAGCCTACCTTTAACCTCGCTTGTAGGATCGTCGAGACCAGAGCCGCAAGATATAACGGTACGCGCTCCGATCGCATATATCTCTTCACAGGCCTGATCCATTGCCCCAGCTGCGGCAGAAGAATGACCACCTATTGCTGCTCCAATAAGAACCCCGACGGATCTGTGAAGCAAGCATTCATCTATTATCGATGCCCGGCACACACAATGAAAACCTGCGACATGGGCAGACAGTTCAACCAGGATAAAATAGAAGAGTGGCTCATCAATAACGTCAGAAGCGAGGCAGAAAGATTCAACTTCGATCTCGACCAACAAAAAAAGGCAGCGCCGAAGAAAACCATCGACACCGCCAAGGTTATGGCAAGAATTGATAAATTGAAGGACCTCTATATGAACGACCTCTTACCCAAAGAGATCTACGAGCGCGACTATGCCGAGCTCTCCCGCCTCCTGAAGGAAGCAGCCGAGCAAGCCTTAGCGGAAAGCTCCGCTAAACCCCTTGACCTCAAGCAGCTCGATAACTTCGCCGAGTCATACCAAAACCTCTCCCCCGACTCCCGCAAAGCCTTCTGGTCCCGTATACTAAATAAAATCACCGTCACCCCCGAAGGTGACTTCACATTAACCTTTAATCAGTTATAATGGGCATTGCCTTCGGGGACGGCGACAACGATGACAGTCAGCCCTAATGTGAGGGCGTGGATAAGATGCGAAAACAAAAATTGCAGATCGGTTATTTTGTATTTGATAATATCCACGTCAAAGGCGCTGTCCACGACAAAAACGTTAAAAAGATAGACGAGGGCGATAAGCGCCGCCGCAACGTATCCCACGACGCTTATCTGCTTGGCAAGCTTGGCAAGTCTTATCTTTAATGGGCTTTCGCGTGTATCTGCCTGTATCTCGCGCGAAATGCCGCCGATAAAAGTGCGGTCGCCCACGCACTCGACTCGCATCAAGCCCTCGCCCGATAGGACGGTGCAGCCGCGCAGACAGTATGAAGGCGATTCGGGGGTGTTTTCTACCCTTTCACCGTCGCGGGCGGCTCTTTTATAGACCTCGCGGCTCTCTCCCGTCATAGCCGACTGATCGCAAGCAATATCGCCCTCCACAAGCACACCGTCAGCGGGAATCTGCTCTCCCGCGCCGATATAAACGAGGTCCCCCACCACTATTTCCTCAATATCAAGCTCGGCAACGCCACTCGCACGCAAAACGCGGCATTTTTGTCTGCCGTATGCGCTTTCAAGCCGTTCAAAAGCCGTTCCCGCGCCGTACTCCGACATGGTGGAAATAAAGGTCGCCAAAAGAATGGACACGGCGATTCCCACCGTCTCCACCCAATCGGCGTTTCTGAACGTGAATATGAGATTTATCACAAGCGCGGCTATGAGTATTTTTATTATGGGGTCACCGAGATTGCCCAAAAACTGACGGAAAAAGCTCTTTCTTTTCGCCCGTGACAGCTTATTTTCGCCGTGTTTTTTTCGAGATTCGACCACCGCCGCCGCGTCAAGACCCTTTATCGTATCCCTCTCCTGCGCTCTTTCTTTGATGATTGCTATTTTTATCACTCCCTTGTAAGTTGTCCTTAAAATATATGAGAGCGACGGCGGTTTTAAGAACGGGAAATAATTAAAGAGTTGATTTCGAGGTTAATGGTCAAATTTTGATTTGTCGGTTAGTTGGACGACACCCTAAATCGTAGGGGCGGTCATCGGCCGCCAGTTCGTCGGTTTAAATCGTTTGAACGGGCGATCGATGACCGCCCCTACGACAATGTTTATCTTAAACGCACCGCTAAACTGCAATTTATCACTCTCAAACAAAACGCCCCGCCGAAGCGGGGCGAAAAAAATTATCAAAGATCCAACATAGAATCGTTCTCAAAGAGCTTTCCGTCACGGAGAAGCAGGGTCTTGACCTCGTATTTACCGAAATCGAGGCTGATGCTCTCGCCAAGCACCGCAACGTCGCACTTTTTCGCGTCGGCGGTATTATTAAAGAGACGTATCATAAAGGTATTCTCCGCGGTCTTTCTGAAGCAGGAAAGGGTCACGGTATCGTCGGAAACGGTTACGGGGGCGGTTTCGTGAGTTTTGCCCTCGCCGTGAGGATAGAAATTCAGCGCGTAGGGCGGTTGTGTGAACTTCTGCGCCTCATATTCAAGTTGTTCTCTGTCGCAAACCGCAAAGCGGAGCTTGAATTCGTGTCTGCCCGGCTCGATATATCTGTTGAATTCATCGGGGTCGATGATAGGCAGCTCTCCTACGGGGTGAGCGCAATAGACCGAGCCGTTCAGGAGGTTAATATAGAGCTTTCCGTTCTCCACGGAGCAGCCGTAGGTGCCGTCCTTAAATATCGCAAGCACCTTGTCGCCCATTTCTATGCCAACGAAACGCTGTGAGCATTCCTCAAGGTTCTCGGTATAGGTCTGGGTACCGAAGGCGGTCTGACCGATAAATTTGCCTATCTCGGCGACGGGTATTTCAAGCTTCAAGCCCTTGCCGTGATCGTTCCAATAAGCGTTTACGGTAAGGTCGATATAATCGAAGTCCTTATAGAGCTTATAAGAAACGCTGACGGTAGATTTTTCTGTCTCGTAGCAGCTCTCGATCTCGCTGAGAATATCTCCCTTCTCCAGAACGCGGAGAGACATCTTAGTTTCGGCATATTTATAATTCTTACCCAATGTCTTGAGATGCCATCCCCACGGGTCTGCATTGTCCTCATAGACAACGGGTCTGAAGGCATCGCCCGCAAGGTATTCTTTGCCGTCCACGACATAGCTTGCAAGCGCGCCCGCCTCGGTATCGAACACAGCCTTAGCGCCGCTGTTGGTCTCGTATTCGCTGATAGGAGCTCGGTCAACCGTTCTCTTACCACCAACGCGGAAGGATACGTCAAATCTCGTCATAGACAGCGGATTAAGCTCTGCCTTAACGGCAAGGCGCACGCTTCTGTCCATATTTATGCGCGAGGACTCCTTCACTCTCTGGAAGGGTATTTCCCTGCCGTCCTGCTTTACGGTAAATTCATATCCCTCGGTGTCGGAAACGATGCAATTAAGCATAAAGAATTCGGCATAGAATAAGGTTTCTTCCTTCTTCTGCGAGGGGTTGTAAACGAAAATAGGATACTCCATAGGAACGGCGCGCTTGTAATCGCCGCAAAGAGCCATAAACGCCTTTGAAACTTCCTCGTCAAGAAGCTCCAGCGCGTAATCCATCTTCTGCATACTGCTCTTTTCGCCCTCATAGATACAGGTACCCGAAACCACGTGGTGGAACTGCACCATTGCGAGATTCTTCTGAGCCGTCTCAAATACGGCGAGGTCATATTTATATCCCGTCTCGACCGCCGCCAGAGCGCATATCTTTTCGGTCATAAGCAGCTTGTTTTCTGTCTCGGCGTATCTTCTCTTAAGTCTTGCTATTGAGGTATAGCACTTAATGAAGCAGGGCTGGAGAGCCTCGTTGAACTCCGCCTTAGGTGTTGCCGCCGCAAAAAACTCTTCGGGGGTGGAGTGGAAAACCTTTACTCCGTTTGCCTTCTCCTCCTCAATAAATCCCTTGATATCCTGCAGGTCGCGTCTTGAGGCGCCGCCGCCGTGGTTACCGATACCCCAAAGGGCAAAAGCGACGTCCTCCTCCATCCATGGGCGCATCTTTCTCTTTATATCCCGTACCGCGTGACCAAGCTCGGAGCAATAGATGGTATCGTCCTGAAATCTTGCGGCGTGAACAGAGCTTCCGTCAAAGCCCTTCCAATCGAAGTGCATTGCGGGCAGTTCGAATATCCAATCCATAGGACGGCAGAAAATATATCCGTTGTATCCGCACTTATTAAGTATCTGCACAAGACCCTGAGTATGACCGAAGGAATCGAAATTCACCGCAACGGTAGGTCTTGCCCCGAATTTCTCCTTGAAATAGCGAAGTCCCGATTCTATCTGACGGACAAAGCCCTCGCCCGAGGGAATATTACAGTCGGGTTGGACGTACCAGCCGCCCATAATATGCCATTTTCCCGCCTCCACAAGCTCCTTTATACGCGCGAAAAGCTTGGGATCGTATTTTTCAATATATTCGTACAAAAGCGCCTCGTTGTGGCAGAATATGTAGTCGTATTCCTCGGCAATATCCACCGCCGAATAGAAGGTGGCAAGCGCCGAAGAAGCGCCCTCGTTCCAATCCCACTGCCACACGGGGTCAAGGTGAGCGTTACATATAAGGTGCAGTTCTTTCATTATTTTTCATCCTTTATCGCTAAATTTCAGGCTTTAAACTATAATAATTATACATTTTTTCAAATGCACTGTCAACAATAATTGTATATTATTTTGTAAAAAGTAAAAAAACGTGAGGGATAAAAACCTCTCAACAGAAGTTCTTAACCCTCACGAATAACAAAATCAATATCTGTCTTCCATAGGAACGTAATTTCTCGGCTTTGCTATGCACTTATAGCCGGGACGGATGATCTTATTGGAGGTACAGTATTCCTCCATACGGTGAGCGCACCAGCCCGCAACTCTTGCGATAGCAAAGAGAGGGGTGTACATCTCCTCGGGAATGCCGAGCATACGGTAAACCAGACCCGAATAAAGGTCAACGTTCGCGCACATATCCTTTTCAACGCCCTTATATGCTCTGAACAGGGTGGGAGTGATGGTCTCGATCTTCTCGAGAAGCTCGAAATCGTCACCAAATCCCTTTTCGTAGGCAAGCTTCTTTGCGTAGGTCTTGAGCATTACCGCACGGGGGTCGCTCTTGGTATAGATGGCGTGACCCATACCGTAGATAAGTCCCGAGCCGTCGTTTGCCTCGCCGTTAAGTATCTTCAAGAGGAAGGAAGCCACCTCGTCCTCATTGTGGGTATCCTTGACATTTGCCTTGATGCAATCGAACATCTCCTGAACCTTGATGTTTGCTCCTCCGTGACGGGGGCCCTTAAGCGCTCCCACAGCCGCAGAAATTGCCGAATAGGTATCCGAACCCGAGCTTGAAAGCACTCGGCAGGTAAATGTCGAGCAGTTTCCGCCTCCGTGCTCCGCGTGAACCACCAAGCAGAGGTCAAGCAATCTTGCCTCCTCCTCGGTATAACTCTTGTCGGGACGCAAAACTCTCAAAAAGTTCTCCGCCGTGGAAAGGTTATCCTTGGGATTATGGAGGTTCAAGCTTTTATCGTTAAAGGCATTCTGATAGACCGCGTAAGACTGAGCCGCGATAATGGGCATTCTTGCCAAAAGCTCCATGCTCTGATGAAGCATATTTTCAAGGCTCGTATCGTCGGGATTATCGTCGTAAGCGTAAAGCGCCAAGACCGAGCTTGCTATCTTATTCATAATCGAGCGCGATGGCGCCTTCATAATGATATCCTCGGTAAATCTGGGCGGAAGACGCCTATACGCCGCCAAAATATCGTTAAACTCGGCAAGCTCCTCCGCCGTGGGTAAATGACCGTAGAAAAGCAGGAATGCACATTCCTCAAAGCCGAATCTTCCCTCTTTTACGAAATTGTTTACAAGCTCGCTTATCTCGTATCCGCGATATTCAAGCTTACCGTCAACGGCGCACTTTTCGCCCTCGTTCATAATATATCCGTGAGCGTTTCCGACTCTCGTCACACCTGCGGTAACACCCGAGCCGTCAGCCTCACGGAGTCCTCTTTTAACCCTGTAGTTATCAAACGCCGCCTTGGGGATAACGTAGGTGCTTCGTGCGTCGTCAAGCATTGACTGAAATTCCTTCTCTATCTCCGTATCGTGATCGTTTGAGTGATTTTTTGAGTAAAGCTGCATATCTGTTCTCCGTTTTTTGCTGATTTAATCAAAATATAAATAATATAGGTATTATACACTTATATATCTTTTTTTGCAATTAACAAATTGTAAACTTTCAAAAAATCCTAATAATCATTTAAAAAGCCTTCAGGTTTTGCAAGAAAGCAAATTATATATTTCAAAAATCGCATTGTCTTGCAACACAACCGTCCGAAATATGCATATTTTGCTTTTTTGCGGCTGATTTTGCCGAAATACCGCAAGAAAGCGGTTTTAAATCTCCAAAAATCTTACTTCGGTGCAAGTCAAATCCGCATTTCTCTCAAATTGATTTTTTTATGATCGATTCGGAAGTGAATATTCAACTTATTTTTTCGACTTTCAAAAACGCGATCAAAGCATTGACAAATATTTTTTTATGACTTATAATTGACTACAGTGATGAAGAAAGGCGGTGACTGCGTGAAAATTTCAAAATATATCCCCTGCGATTGCGGACGGGAACACGAAATACGAATAACCGACGTGATCTCGAGACGGGGAGCTATCGAAAAACTGCCCGAAGCTCTCGAAAAACTGGGATGTAATCGTCCGTTCGTCCTATGTGACGACAACACCTTTCGCGCGGCAGGCGAAAGAGTGAAAAAAATTCTCACTGCGGCAAATATCTTCGCCACTTACGCCTTCTTTGGCAAAAGTCCCGTTGCAGATGAAAGGGGCGTTGAATACGCTACAATGCAGTTTTCAATTGCCAATTGTGATTCGGAGCGTGATTCGATCATTGCCGTAGGTTCGGGCGTTATTAACGATATATGCAAGATCGTAGCGTCTGCGGCAGACCTCCCCCTCATCACGGTAGCGACCGCCCCCTCTATGGACGGTTACGCCTCCGCCACCTCCTCGATGGAGCGAAACGGACTCAAGGTATCCGTGAACTCCAAATGCGCCGACGTCATCATCGGAGACCACGATATTTTAGCCGCCGCGCCGCTTGAACTCCGACTTTCGGGCCTCGGTGATATGATCGCAAAATATATCAGCATCGCGGAATGGCGTATCTCAAACGCAATAAACGGCGAATATTACTGCGAAAAAATCGCAGAAATGATAAGGAACTCGCTCCGCGAGTGCATAATGCACTCAAAAAAGCTTGTAGCAGGCGACCCCGATGCCGCGGGCGCGGTCTTTGATGGACTAGTGCTTGCAGGCGCGGGTATGGCGTACGCGGGATGCAGCCGCCCTGCCTCGGGTGTTGAGCACTATTTCTCACACGTCTGGGATATGCGATCTCTTGAATTTGGGACGCCTTCCTCAACTCACGGTTTTCAGTGTTGCGTGGGGACCGTCCTCGCAGCGAGGGGCTACGATATGCTCCGAAGCTTTACTCCCGACCGCGAAAAGGCTGTTGCCGAAATCGAAAAATTCAACTATGACGAATATAAAGGTCAGCTTCGCGCTCTTATAGGCAGCGGAGCGCGCGAAATGATAATGCTTGAGGAAGAAGTTGAACACAAATACAACATTGATCGTTGTGTAGCAAGGCTTGACCGTATTATAGAAAAGTGGGATAAGATTCTTGAAATAATAAACACCGAGATTCCTACCGAAAAGGAGCTTGTTTCCCTGCTTGAAAGCATCGGTGCACCCAAAAGCGTTGCTGATATCGGGATTTCCTCCAACAACCTCGGCGAAGTATTTGAAGCGACCCGCGACATCAGAGACAAGTACGTTCTTTCCCGTCTTGTTTTTGATCTTGGTATTACTGATAAAGCAAAAGAACTTCTGAATTAAGCAAAAACAACCCCGACAAAATGTTTCTGTCGGGGTTATTTTTATTAACACCTATCTACGTTAACGACTATAAAATGATCGGGCTTTTCGTCCGAAATGCTTTTTTGTATCGCATCAACTATTTCGGAATCCTTCCCCTTTATCTCGAAGGGGACGCTTACGTCAAAAAGAAGATTCGTATGAGTTTTTCCCTTAACGAAGCGGAAATCATGGATATTCAATCTCTCATCCACCGACTTGACCTTTTCCGTTACGAAAGCCTTCATCGCGTCGTTTTCGGCATCGTCCACGACTATAGGGTCCATATGTATATTGGAGAGGATTCCAAGCTCCGAGTTCAGTCTTTTTTCGATCAGATCTATCATATCGTGAGACTCGAAAATATCCTTCGAACCGTCAACCTCAATATGAAGATTTGCAACGAATTTATTGGGGCCGTAGCTGTGAACCACCATATCGTGAATGCCGAGCGCGTCGGGGAATTCACCGACTATAGCTTCGATTCCCTTTATAACGTCTTCAGACGGAGCCTCACCGAGGATTGAATTCTTAGTATCGTTCAAGATCTTGATGCCCGCAACGAAGATCACAACCGCAACCGCTATACCCATATAGCCGTCTATATCCACACCGGTAAATTTCAAGATAAGTATCGCTATAAGCACCGCGGTACTCGCTCCCGCATCCGAAAGACTGTCTGCCGCCGTTGCACGCATTACCGACGAATCTATCTTCTTCGCTATCTTGCGATTGAAAAGCACCAGCCAAAGCTTTGAAAGTATAGACACCGCGAGGACACCCACCATAAGCCAGATGTTCGAGCCGTCGGTCTGCATTTCGGGGTCAAGGATCTTTTCAAGCGACTCTCTGAAAAGGTTCCACCCCACAAGCATGATAAAGAACGAAACTATCATACTGGCAACGTACTCGATTCTGGCGTGACCGAAGGGGTGATCCCTGTCCGCGGGCTTTGCCGCCATCTTAAAGCTTATCAGCGAAATTATCTGCGAACCTGCGTCGGAAAGATTGTTTATACCGTCACCCGCCAAGGATATAGCTCCAAAAAGCATACCGACGATTATCTTTCCCGCCGCCAAAACCAAATTAACTATTATTCCCACTATACTGGCAAGAGTTCCGTACGAACGCCTTACCTCGGGGGATCTTATATTATCTCTGTCCTTTACGAACAGCTTACAAAGTAATTCTGTCAAAAATCAGTTCCTCTCTTTCATAACTCTATGCTTTGCAAAGCGTATCTTTTTGCGAAGCATAAATATCACTCGTCTATGCCCCAATATTTACGGTCAAGACTTCTGAACTGTATCGCCTCGGCAATATGCTCCGCGCGAATTATTTCACTTTTATCAAGATCTGCGATAGTCCTTGCAACTCTCATTATTCTGTCATACCCTCTTGCGGAAAGTCCCATAGAGTCGTACGCGGTGCGCAACAGTTCCATTGCGTCCCCGTCCGCCTTGCAATATTTTCTTATTCCCGAAGAATCCAACTGTGCGTTGCAGGTATATCCGTCGCCCTCCATCCTCTTTCGCGCAAATTCGCGGGCTTCAATAACTCTTTCTCTGACCGTCTCGCTTCTTTCCGAGGTCTGCGCGTTATCGGAAAGCTCGTCGTAAGTCAGACTGGGAAGCTCTATCTGAATGTCTATCCTGTCCAGCATAGGACCGCTTATTCTTGAAATATATCTCTTAACGTCAATAGGCTTACAGGTACATTTGCGGGTGGGATGGCCGAAATATCCGCATCGGCAGGGGTTCATCGCACCGACCAGCATAAAATTACAAGGGAAGGTCACTCTGCCGTTGGCTCTCGTAATAGTAACTTTTCTGTCTTCAAGAGGCTGACGGAGCGCGTCGGTCACCTGCTTTGGAAACTCGGGCAGCTCGTCAAGGAAAAGCACGCCGTGGTCGGCAAGAGAGACCTCACCGGGCGTAGGGTTGATACCGCCTCCAACGAGAGAGACTGCACTCATAGTGTGATGAGGCGAGCGGAAGGGTCTTACCGACAAAAGCGACACCCCCTCCTTCAGCGTTCCCGCCACCGAATGTACCTTGGTGGTCTCTATAGCTTCCGCAAAGGATAAGGGCGGCAGGATCGTGGGAAGCCGCTTTGCAAGCATACTTTTACCCGTACCGGGAGGGCCTATCAGCAGAATGTTATGTCCGCCCGTTGCGGCTATCTCCATTGCTCTTTTCGCCTGCGCCTGACCCTTGACGTCGGAAAAATCGATGCCGTAATTTGCCGCGGCATCCGAAAAGCCGTTTCTGTCGTAGTCCACGGGAGAGAGAGGCTCGCTGCCGTTTAGATGAGACACGAGCTGTCTCATATTCTCCACCGAATAAACGGTAATTCCCTCTACCGCCGCTGCTTCCATAGCGTCCTCGGCGGGAGCGTAAAACTCCTTAAATCCCGCGTCTCTCGCCGCAACGCACATACAAAGCACACCGCGAACGTGGCGGAGATTTCCCGAGAGCGAAAGCTCACCCACGAAGCATTTGTCCGACACGTCGATATCACTTCTTACGATACCCGCGCATTTCATAATACCGAGAAGGATGGCAACGTCGTAAGCCGAGCCTTCTTTCTTTCTGTCCGCAGGGGCTAAATTCAACATAAACGACATTTCGGGGAAACGGTATCCGCTGTTCGTACAAGCGGTCCTCACCCTGTCCTTGGCCTCTTTTACAGCCGCATCCGGTAGACCGACCAACTCAAAATTGGGCAATTTGGGCTGAGCGTCCGCTTCGACCGTAACTATGTAGCCGTCAATTCCGAATATTCCGGCGCAAAATATCGAAGATAACATTTCTTTTTCCTTCCGTAAGCGTATTTATGATAACACTTTTGTAATTATACCATATTTTCCCGTCAATTACAACACCGCAGAGCAAAAAAAGGTATTTCACGGGCTTAAAAGAACGAATTTTCCCGAATTGTTAATAAACGCTGTGAAAATATTTACAAAAGTGCACTTCAAACTCGTTGCAAACCTATTGACAATCTATTTTTTTTGTTGTATAATTTATTATGTGTAAAATTGATAATTATACCCTTTGGAGGTTAAGTATGAAAAAAATCGCATTGATTTTAGTAGCAGTTCTTCTCGCTACCTCGCTTATCGCTTGCAACAACGCAGAAGATGAAGACGGCTCCTTCGGTGTTTCGGCGTATTCTGAAAGCGCGCGTCAGCAGGATATCGTCGTAGACGGCGTTACCGTAGGAACGATCACTTATGAAGCAGGCACGGGTAAGGCTGCAATCATTACCGATTATACCGGAATCTACTCTCCTCACAAGGTAGTTATTCCCGAAACCGTAGGCGAGGGCGATGCAATCCGCACCGTAACCGAGATAGGACCCGAAGCGTTCTACTTCTGCTCCTCCCTGACCGCTATCACTCTCCCCTCCACCGTTGAAAAAATAGGCGCTATGGCTTTCGCAGGCTGCAACAATCTCGAAAGCATCACCATCCCCGCTAACGTAACTTCTATAGACAAGTATGCTTTTGCTCTTTGTTCCGGTCTTAAGAGCATAACCTTCGCTGAGGGTTCCAAGCTCAAAACCATCGGTGATTTCGCTTTCAACGAGTGCACTTCTCTTGAAGCTTTTGAAATTCCCGCAACCACCGAGTCGATAGGCAGAGCCTCATTCCGCAAGTGCGAAAAGATCGCATCTATCAAGACCCCCGCAGGTCTTCTTTCCATAGGCGATATGGCTTTCTCGGGTTGTGCTGCTCTTAACGCTCCCGGCGCCGTAGACGTATCCGCATCCGTTAACATCGAAAATGTATACGTTGAGTTAGACGGCAAAAACGTCCTGGTTCCCAACCTTGGAAATTACATATTCTCGGGAATCAAAAAGAACTACATAATCGTTCCCGAGGACGGCAACAGCGCTCTTGCAGAGTACGTTGCTAATATGATCGACGTTGAGGAAGAAGAAGCAAAATAATTAAGTAATTCCACAACAAAAAAGTGAGTTCGCTTTGAACTCACTTTTTTATTATCCTTGAAGCGCGTGCTCGATGGCAAGCACGATCGCCATTTCCGCAGATAGTATGGAATCTGCCGTGATAGTACATCCCGCGGCGCGAATATGTCCGCCTCCGCCGTATCTCGCGCAGATCTCAGACACGTCGAAATCACAGGACGAGCGCATTGAAACTCTGAATCTGTTTTCGGCGGTAGGCTGTTTGATCACTGCGGCAATATCAACACCCTTTACGCATCTTGCAACGTCAATAAGCGTCTCAAGAGCCTCGTCGTCGGCGCCGTATTGAGTCTTAAGATCGTATGGGAAGGTTATAACGGCAACTCTGCCGCCGATGTGGAAATTCATTCTTTCAAATCCCGCGTGCTCCACCTGCATCTGCTTCAAGGTCTTGATGCCGAAAAGCCTATGATTTATATCCGCCACGTCAACACCCGCCGCAAGAAGCTCCGCGGCAAGCTTATGAGTGTGGGGGGTCACGTTACTGTATCTGAAGCATCCCGTATCCGAACTGACGGCGGTATATATCAGTTTATCCACCTCGAAGGGGATAACTCCGTCCATTTTGTTTGCCGCAAGCTTAAGTATTCCGTAAAGGACCTCTCCGCAGGCGGCGGCGTGGGGATGCACGCAATTATCGGCATAGGGCGTACCCTTGCCGTGATGGTCGATCATAAGGTCGATCTTATCCTTGAATACGTCGTAAAGCGCGCCGAGCTGAGAAGGCGAGGCGGTATCCACGGAAACGATAGCGTCCCACTTTACGTCCTCGGGGATAGCCGAAGGGAGAACGCTTTCCTGAACCCCGTCGGAAATAAAGCGAAATCTTTCGGGAAGCTCGTCGGCGCAAACGCAAAAGGCTCTGCCGCCGTTTCTTTCAACGAACGCTCTTAAAGCGAATGCCGAGCCTACGGCGTCTCCGTCGGGATGAACGTGAAAGAGTATGAGAATATTCTTATTCTCGCAGATCACATCCGCCGCTTCGTCGGCGGTGAGAGTTCTGAAATCCTGCTTATCAGTCATCGCTTTCCTCTCCCTCGTCGTCGGGATCGGTAATGGTAATGCCCTCAAGTATTTTGGAGATCTTTGCTCCGTATTCGATAGAGCCGTCCTCCACGAAGGTTATCTCGGGAGTGATACGCAGATTCATTCTGCGTGCGACCTGACCGCGTATAAATCCCGCGGCAGCCTTAAGCCCCTGCTTTACTTCTTTCTTGTCTCCCATAAGCGAGGAATAATATATCTTCGCGTATTTGAGATCGGGAGTGACCTCCGCCGCGGTAACGCTTATAAACGCGCCCGAAACTCTGGGGTCCTTAACGTCGCGAAGTATCATAGCTACTTCCTTCTGGAGCTCGTCGTTTATTCTTCCCTGTCTGTATTTTGCCATATGTTCCTCCTGCCCTTGCGGGCGTATTGATCAAATTAATTATTAACGGAGCTTAAAACAGCTCTCTCTGTTCTGCAAGATCGAACAGCTCTTCGCCGAACTTGACGCCGACGAAGCCAACGTCTTGATAAAAAGGTATAAATCCAACCGTTATGACCTGTTGATCCTCTACCGTATAAAACATTATACCGTGATTTATATTTGCCGCGTCCTTAAGAAAATTCAAAGGTCCTTGCCAACCGCCGAACCTCTTTTTAAAGGAGAGCTCTAAAGCGATCTCACCAACGCCCCGCACCACGGTCAGCTTAAGAGAGCCGTCCGCAGAGCATCTGCTGGCAAGCATAGCGAGAATAACGATTGCCGCGGAGCAAAACCTACCGTCGAATATTTCGTCTTGAAAAACAAGCGCTTCATCTTGGATCGAAAGATAAGTGTCGAAATCCAGGTTTATCATGGCAAATGACGCGATCCCCTCCGCCGCAAATCTTATGCTTTCCGCGGATGCCGAGGAATGATCAAGCTTTAACGCCGTCGTTTGCATTATTTGCCCAAGAACCCGCGATAAATGCATAAAACGCATACTATCGTCAGTAATAGATCTGTCGTTTTTGATCTTGGCAAGAGAAAGAAGCCTCTCGGAGGAGCTGAAGCCTTCAATAAACCCGTTTGATATAGCCTCTGCCGCAATTCTTGCCGAGACCGCAGGCACGACTGCCAAACAAAGTCCCGTATCGTATGCGAAATCCTTAAAGAAAAATACGGGATGCCAGCGGCCGTTATAACCCGCAGTGGCGTAACCGTCCTTACCGTACGCTGCCAATACCTCGCGTAGCGCACACTCGTCATCCTCGCCGAGACCGAGATATTCAAAGACATCCTTTCCCGCAACGCTTTTGCAACTATCTCCGCAATATGCAACGATCCTACCGAAAAAGCGTTTTGAAACGGAAAAAATATATGCTTTATCATAAATCAAGGGCAAAATTGCCACCTCCTATATTATAGACGTTTTTTTTAATTTTGTCAATAGATTTAACCTTCTTTAAGCCTATTTGCCGCATTTTTCAGCTCGGATATATAGTTTTCCGCTCTGTGCGCATCAAATCCCGTGTATTTTCCCGACCTGCCTATCTCGATCATATTTCCCACGTGTCTGTATCCCAAAACTCGGGGAGGCAAGTGTGTAACCGTGTCGTCAATATTGCGCACCATATAAAAATCCCGCCACCTCTCGCCCTCGTGAGGCACGGTACCAAATACGACTCTCGGGCAACCGAATCCAAAGCCCGATATATTATTTCGCAGCTCGGGATGCTCCGTATATATGTATTCGTGACAGAGAACCGCCAGAGCCGCGCCGTGGCTGTACCCCACCGTAACGACGGCGCCGACGCTTTTGCTGCCTATCTTTTTTTCAATATAAGGCAAAATGCTTTCAAACACACGCAAAAATCCCTCGTGGCAGTACCACGGGTCGCCTATCCTCCCTCGTGATACCGCGTGATAGGAAAGATTGTTTATCCAATCCTCCGCACCGTTGCTCTTTTCGAAAAAAACGTACAAAAGGTCGCCGTCCCTGACCGTAGCAAAGCTTCCGCCTCCCCGAATATGCTCGTATGGGGCGGTTAAACAGGACTCAAAAAGCTCTCTTAAATAACCGTGATCTATCATAAATCTCCTCCCTGCATTTTTATCATTATATGCGTGAGAGTCACGATTATATAAAGATTTAAGAGACCGAACCGAAATTCAGCCTCTTAAGGGGAAGATGATCTTATTTAGCAAGCCAATTTTGGGGGAATCTCCGTGTTTGCCCAAACAACGGGTACACGGTATGGATTTTGGGGGTTGATCGGATGTCGGCAACGATCTCCTCAATTGTATTTTTTATTGCTTTAAGAGTTTTTACATTCAAAATCATCTACAAGTTTTAAGACACTCAATAGTTTCCCACTCGCTTATTCCGTTGGTGTATGCACCGGCGTAAAAGACTGCCTTATACTGAACACCGGGCTCACCCACAAAATCAACGCTGAGTCCAAGGGTGCCTACAGTTTTGCTGCCCGAAGCCTCTCCAACATACTGCCAAGTTGAGCCTGTCCATTTATAAACGTACAACAGTCCTTCAATGTGCGAGGCAGTGGATTGTTTTCTTGCGGTAGCAGAAGCGTTACCTTGATTGCCTACAAAAGTCATATCAAGGTCCATAGTTGCGATACTGGTCCATCTGGGTTGAACCGTCGGTTCTTCATTTTTTGCGGCAAACACAGGCACTGTCAGAGAATAAAGCATTAACAGTGCCAGCGAAAAAGAAATGATTGCTTTCATTAATTTGTTTCGTTTCATTTTTCCTCCAATATCATGCCGACATCGATTACCCCCACAATACCTATAACAAAAAAATCCCGAAAATGTGACACATTTTTCGGGATTTTTTTATTTTCGTTTGATTACACAAATGAGCGGTTCGGAATTTGTGCGAATTTTACAATCATTTTACACTTTCAGCATATTTTATCAAGGTTTCAACATCACATTGGGTTGAAAACATATGGTATGCATATTCACCATCGCTCCAAAATATATTAATCTCTTTTTTATTTATGTACTCAACAATTGTAGCATCGTTTCCATTAACATATGTAGAAGTAACTTCAATCTCCTCATTGTCAACATATTTATCGAATGGTTGTAATACAAATTGCGAATATGAAAACAGATATTCCTCGCCAATATAATAATCAATTGCAAATTTAGAGCTGTTTTTTAAAACGACATCCTCCAAAATATTTTCGGGTAAATCGGTCGGTTTATGCACCTCGACAATATACGTCGGCACCGCTATCTGCTCTCCGTTTTCGGGGACGGGCTCGGTCTCTCTCTCCTGACCCGTGGGAGACTCATAAGAAATGGTAAAGTAATCCTCATACCAGCCTACTATGGCATTATATATAGCCTCTCTCAGCATCGGCATACAACTTATAAACAGAGACAGCATAATTACGGCAACAGCAGCCGCTACAGCCACCTTAACGACTGTTGACTTGTAGCTTCTTCCGCTTGGATAGCGCTTATATTTCTTTATGATCTTCGCTCTCTTTTTGTAATAGGACTCGTGAAAGCTCACACCCGACGTATCCATATTTCTCAGTGCCTCTGCCTCTTCCTCGGCACAATTTATTGCCGCCAATGCGATCAAATGGTCGAATTTATCGGAATTATTAAACATAAAGCCTCTTACCTCCCATCCGCCAAAGCTGCCTTTTCGCTCTTGAATACCTCTTTCTTATAAGCTCCTCGGGAACGTTCAAGACCTCCGATATGCCCTTATAATCAAAGCCCATACTTTTAAGCAAAACAATATCGCGATATTTAGGCTCCAAGCTGTTTATAAGCTCTTTCAGATATTCGCAATTCTCCTCGCTTATACATATTTTATCAACGCTTGCATTGTAATCGGGTATCTCTATATCCTCGTATTCTTCTTTCTCCAAATTATATCTGACAAACGACTGCTCGTATTCCTGCTTTCTGTGCTTAACTCGCATATAGTTCATCGCGCAATTGCGGCACACCACGGGAATCAGACGGTCAAGATATCCTTTGTCACGCGCAAGCTTAAATCTATCCAAGCTCTTTATTATAATTTCAACCGTATCGTGTACGCAATCCTCAGCATCGCAATCATCGTGAAGATATACTTTGGCTATCGTATAAAGTCTTTCCTCGTATTGTGTATATATTTTTTCCACAAAAGCGCGGTCTTCATCATCTGCGATAGTCAGAATTATCGGTAACATTTATAACACTTCCTCTTTATCAGTTTTGTTAATTAATTATACCATTGACCGCAAAAATTGTCAATTATATTCACGCAAATCATACAAAAATCACGTAAAATAGGCAATAAAGGAAAAATAAAGATTAACAGATAATAAGAAACTAAATAAAGTACATAGATCTGTCACACAAAATATTATCGATTTTGATACATAGGATAACGCTTACGATTTAAGCGTTATCCGCGGCAAACTCAAGCTCCATAACGTACAGGTTTCCAAGCTCGTCGGCATAATAGCAGGTATCACCCCTGAAATCGATAAGCTCGGGCTCGATACTTGGAGTATATTTTCTGAGGTCAACGCAAAGTATCTGCTTTCTTGCCTCGGTATCGATGATACGGAGTCTGGGCGGAAGCTCGTCGGTATAAAATCCTTCGAGAAAATAGATCAGCGAGCCGTGACAGCAAGCCCCTTGCAGATAATAGTGATGCTCGCAATCAAAGAAATATTTAATATCCTCACTGCCGAGAACTACTCTCTTGACTCCGTATGCCTTCGACATCTCGCCGTCCGTAACACGCGGCAGATCAAAGGCAAAATATCTGGTGCCGTCCTGACCGCCCACGATCTTTCCTATGGGCGTCACTTTCATGGAATTAACCTTCATTTATTTCACCTTCTTTTCAAGTCTTACCGTCTTACAGTCAAAAGCCGAAATACCCTCAAACAACATTCCGTTTTCCTTTATATCGCGTCCCGAGATCACTGTGCCGTTGAAAATATAGTCGGCACTCTCGTCAACCGTGGGATAAATCCGCATATCGTCAACCGTAATATAAAAAATCCCGTTCTTGCGAACGGGATTTCAGTCTGTCGAAAAACGCCCATTACGCGAGAGCGAAGGTGGGCGTTTTGGTGTATTTGAAGTAAAAAAGCGATATAAAAGCAAAGAAATCGGAGGGATGGTTATCTCTCCACTTTCTTTTAGCAAATTTTTTGAGAT
>JAZMZI010000125.1:0-3891 GCA_045585895.1 Eubacteriales bacterium | reverse complement strand
CAATTGCCGAGCCATTGTAAACGGCCCTCCGAAGACCTTCGGGCAGGCACTTCAACTGGTGTGGTTCTGTCACACGGCGTTCTTGATGGAAGGACGCTATGCAATGGCGTTTGGTCGAATGGATCAGTATCTGTATCCTTTTTACAAGGCAGATATGGACCAAGGGATTTTGACCGATGAATTTGTCATTGAGCTTCTGGAAAATGTTTTTATTCGCCTTCAGAACGATGTTGTTAATATTTGCATTGGCGGTCAAAACACACGAGGTGAATGTGAATTAAATCCATTGAGCCGTTGTATTTTACGCGCAGTTAGGAGCTGTAACGTTCCCGGCCCAAATCTGTCACTCAGATATACGCAAAATACGCCTGACGATTTTTTGGATGAATGTCTGGAAACCATTGGCACAGGGCTTGGATATCCCGCAATTATGAATGATGATGTCAATATTGCCGCGCTTAAAAGATATGGCTACGCCGAGGAGGACGTTTGTGATTATTGTATGGTTGGCTGCATTGAAAACTTCATTACAGGCAAGCAGCCGCCGTGGTCTGACGGAAGATTTGATACACCGCGGTTTTTCGACTATATTTTCAACAACGGAGTAAGCATCACAAACGGGTCGGTGGGATTAAATCTTTGTAATTTGGATGAGATCACTTCCATGTCTGACTTTATGACAATCTTTGAAAAACAGCTTGCTTTCGGTGTGGATGAATATGTTTTTAATTTCAATGCAAAAAACGATTCCATCAATCAAAATTTTTTTGCCGAACCGTTTTTGTCCTGCTTCTGTCGGGACTGTATCGGCAGAGGACTTGATATCAACTGCGGCGGAAGCATATACCCATCGGTTCACGGAGCTGCTTTGATGGGAATCGGCACGGTATGTGACTCCCTCGCTGCAATTGAAAAGCTCGTGTTTGCGGATCGCACGACGACGCTCAGTGAACTCAGAGATGCCATGAACGCTAACTTTGAAGGGTACGGTGAACTTCGCCAAAAGCTATTGGATGCACCGAAATACGGAAACAATGATCCTTTTGTTGACAAATATGCAGTGTGGTTCATTGATTATTTAGGCTCGCTCTTTGAAAAGAAAAAGACGCGCGACGGAGGCGGAATCTATATTGCCGCGGCGGCAAACGTGAGCAACATTCACGCAGGCAGGATCATCAACGCAACACCTGACGGAAGGCTTCGTGGAGAGCCTCTTTCTGATGCCGCATCTCCTACCTATGGGCGTGATACAAGAGGAGCAACATCTACGGTCAACAGCGTTTCCAAACCCGATTACACCAAGGTTGCTTGCGGAAGTGTCGTCAATCAAAAATTTTCACCGTCTATGTTTACACCCGAAAAGCGCAAAAAGTTGATGGCGCTGATCAAAACCTACTTCAAGAAAGGCGGTCAGGAACTGCAGATCAATGCCACCTCGCGTGAGATCCTAATTGATGCCATGGAGCATCCGGAAAAATATCAGGATCTCGTGGTTCGTGTTTCGGGCTTTTCGGCTTTTTACGTGACGCTTGAGAAGGATGTTCAGCTTGATATTCTCAACCGAACACAGCAGGAGTAACGATATGTTAAATATATCCAATATTCAGCATTTTTCCGTAGGCGATGGAGAAGGAATACGAACAACTGTATTCCTCAAAGGATGCAACCTTCGATGCCCTTGGTGTCACAATCCCGAAAATCTGAACAAGCAACCTGCTGTTTTGCGGTACCGTTCCACAGGCAAAACCGAAACGCTCGGACGGCTTGTGTCGGCAGATGAAATCCTCACCGAGCTTTTGGAGGATAAGGATTTTTACGATGAAAGCCGTGGCGGCGTAACCTTTTCGGGCGGAGAGGCGATGCTGCAGGCATCCGAGCTCGTTCCCCTGACAAAGCTTTTAAAGGCAAACGACGTATCGGTTCTTGTGGACACCGCAGGGTGTGTGCCGTATGCCTCTTTTCAAATACTGAATCCCTTTGTAACGGGCTATTTGTTTGATTTCAAAACGGCTGATGGGGATCAATACCGAGAGATCGGGGGCGATCTTGGGTTCGTTGTGGAGAATATTACACGGTTGCGCAAGGACGGCAAGGCAGTTCGGATTCGGATTCCCTTGATCCCGGGCTTCAACACCTCGCCGCGTTCGACGCAGGCAATTTGCGAACGCTTGCAGGACATCGGTATCAAACACGTGGACCTATTGCCGTTCCATCGATTGGGAAGCGCAAAATATGAGGCTATGGGACTGGAATACGCCTATAAAACACAACAGCCACTTACCAAAGATGATCTTGGCAAAATCGAAGCAATTTATAAAACATATTTTTCAGTAAAAATAGAAGGATAGGAGAATGATTATGAAAGCAAAAGCAGCTGTTTTTATGGGCGCGCACAAGGATTTTGAGGTGCGTGAATTTGATGTGACCGCAACGCCCCGTGGGTATGGACAAATGGAACTTATCGCCAGCGGAATTTGTGGCACGGATCTGCATTTCCATAATGGGAAATTGGCAATTAATCCCCCCACTGTGATTGGTCACGAGTTCGTTGGCAAAATCACCGATTTGGATGAGAAGGATGCAAAGCAATATGATCTTGCCGTTGGCGATAACGTGATCGCCGATATTGCCGTACCTTGCGGAGAATGTATCCTCTGCAAAAACGGGGATGATGCGAACTGTGTCAATATGCAGGTAACAAATGGAGGAAGTATTGACGTCGCGCCCTATCTTTACGGTGGATATGCCGAGGTGAACTACACCCCACTTTCCAATCTTGTAAAGATCCCAAATGAAATTCCGCCTGTAGTTGCCGCAACCTTTGCGTGCCCCGGTCCCACCGCGATCCATTCTTTTGAATTGGCAAAAAAAGCAGGCGTTGATTTTGAAAAGATCAACGTTGCTGTGGTGCAAGGGCTTGGTCCTGTTGGCACCTTTGCCGTCATGTATCTGAAGGCGTTGGGCATCAAAAAGGTCTACGCTATCACCGCAGGAAACGATACAACGAGAGAGAACACCGCGCTCACTCTTGGAGCTGATAAGATTTTCAATCTCTCCCGTGAGGGTGTTGATCCGGTAACCAAAGCATTGCAAGCCGAAAACGGCGGACTTGGCGTGGATCTTTGCATTGAGTGCTCCGGCGCACCTGCGGCGGTTGTACAGGGGATGAACATTCTCAGAAATCGAGGTGTGTATCTGGTTCCCGGTCAGTACAGTGCATCGGGCGGGATTGAAATTCAGCCTCAGTTGATTACCTTCAAGGCGCTTCACATCATCGGCTCATCCCAATACTCCATGTGTGATGTCCGTACGTATCTTGACTTTTTGTCAGTTCATACCGAGTTGTATGAAAAGATTGAAAAGTTGGGAACAAAATTCAAGGTTTCCGAAATCAATGAAGCGATTGCCTACGCAAAATACGGTAAAAACGTCAAAACCCTTTTGGTGAAGTGATATGGATGTGATCATCTTTTCCGGACAAAGCAATATGCAGGGGCAAAGCGAGCGTCTTTCCGAAAATGACGTTGTAAATGATGCATACGAATATAAATGGTTGACCGATGAATTGTTGCCTCTTAAAAACCCCGTTGGGAAAATATTACCTATTTTATGGATCGGGGCGATGATGTTACGCCTGAAACCAAGTAAATAAAAAAGCCATCGGGATCCATTAAAGGTGCACATGAAACAGCCAAAATTCCTTGATTTTATTGACTTTTTCAGTGTGGCATCTATTAAGGATGCACAACACAAAAAAGAACAAAGCAGTCCAAACGGACTGCTTTGTTCTTTTTTTGTCACGAAGCGAGATTTTGAATTGCCACCACGACCTCCGGAGGAGGGAGTGGGTGAGCAAGCGAAAAAGATTGAGTATCGTTTTCGCGCAGCGAT
>JAZMZI010000124.1:0-2806 GCA_045585895.1 Eubacteriales bacterium | reverse complement strand
CACGCCGAAAAGGAGGCTTCGCCTCTGCGGAGGCGACCAACGCTCCGCGCGTTGGATCAGCGGTCGCTTTTTGAGAAAAACTGCAAACTCGCAAGCGAGATTTGCTCGAGTTTGCAAGCAAACTCTGCGACGTAAAAACTTCCCAAAAGACAACGTTCAACTAACCGACAAATCAAAATTTAAAATAAAATTCATTCGACAGCGCGATATGACAAAATTCTTAAAATCATTATGTTAGAATTAAAAAAACGCGCCCTTGGCGCAAAAGTGAGAAAGAAGGGAACGGATGAAAATGCGTACGGCGAGGAAAGACAGGAAGCCGGGATTTGACAGTGAATTTACGGGTACGATTCTGAAAATAAAGCTCAGAGGAGAGATAGATCACCACAGTGCGGCGGCGGTAAGAACGGCGATCGACGATATGATACGAACAAGGCGTCCGCAAGAGCTTGTAATAGATATGTCTGCGGTTGATTTTATGGATAGCTCGGGATTAGGACTGATTATGGGCAGATACAACACGATCAAAGAAATAGGCGGCGGTGTAACAGTCACAGACCCCAATCCAGCAACCGAAAAGATAATGCGTTTGGCAGGACTTGAAAGAATAATCAAAATAGTAAGGACAAGCGCACCTATCGCAAAAAAAGAACCCGTGCTTAATGGGTCGGCAGTAATGTCGGCGGCGCAGCCTGAAGGCACGAAAAAAGCAAGCTCACACAGAAGAGCGGCAAACAAAGGAAAAGAGGGACGTTAAAATGAGCAGAACAAAATTCAACGGTTCGGTAATAAATAAAATGCAGCTTAAGCTTCCCGCCCTTTCGGCAAACGAGGGAATGGCAAGAGCGGCAGTGGCGGCATTCTGCGCCCAGCTTGATCCCGCGGCGGTGGAAATAGCCGACGTAAAATGCGCGGTCAGCGAGGCGGTCACCAACTGTATAGTTCACGCATACAAAAACACAAGCGGAATTATCACTATAAACGTATCGCTTCTTGAAGGAAGAGTGGTAAAGATCGAAATAAAGGACAAAGGCTGCGGAATCGAGGACGTAAACGAGGCGCGCCAGCCGTTATTTACCACAGACGCGGCAAGTGAGCGAAGCGGAATGGGATTTACGGTCATGGAAAGCTTCACTGATCGAATGAGAGTTACGTCAAAGACGGGTAAGGGAACCAACGTGACTTTATACAAGGTATTCTCGGCGCGAGAGGATTACTGACGGTACATAGCGGCGGAAAATGCCGCGGAATTATCGCGGAGGATTTTATAAATGGAAGAGATCAACGCCACGGAGACCTGCGCCGTCACCGAGGAGAGAGACGAGCGATTTTTGAGAAACAGAGAGCTTATAATCAAGGCTCAATCCGGCGACGAGCGCGCTACCGAGATATTGGTATTGGAAAACACTGCTCTCGTCAAGAGCATAGCCTTGAAATTCAGAGACCGAGGCACCGAGTTTGAAGATCTTATGCAGATCGGCACTATCGGCATGATAAAGGCTATACGCAGCTTTGATATAGAGAGGGGAACCGCTTTTTCTACCTATGCCGTACCGCTTATAGTGGGGGAAATAAGGCGGCACCTACGCGACGACGGACTTATCCGCGTCAGCCGAAGCTACAAGAGGACGGGAATTATCATTATGCGCGAAAAGAACCGCATTATGACAGAGGAGGGCAGAGAGGCGGGAGTTGCAGAGCTTGCGGTTTTGGCGGGAGTCAGCTCGGAGGAAGCGGCTATCGCAATCGACGCGGTCTCTCCCGTGACGTCGCTTTCCGATAACGTGTACGGGGAGGACTCCAAGACTCTTGACGCGGTCATTCCCGACAGGGAAAGCCAAGACGAATTTGAAAATCTCAATGACCGCATAGCCTTGACCCAAGCTATCGGTAAAATGCCGCCCGATTGGCGAAAAATAGTTATGCTCCGCTATTACCGCGATATGACCCAGCAGCAGGTGGCGAACCTTATGGGACTTTCGCAGGTCAAGGTCTCCCGTGAAGAGAAAAAGATCATGACCTTTCTCCGAGGCGAGATGGCGTAGATTGGGATGGGCTTTTGCAAGGGGAGGAGGGGCTTTCTTGAAAGATCGCCCCTCCTCCCCCTGCACCCCCTCTACCCCAAAGAACTTTCAAAAATAATTTTAATTTTTTGGGGAAGAATATTTATAGACGGTTAGTTTTTTGGAGGTTTAAAGTATGAGAAAAGACGAAAAGATAAATAAAAAGCTTGATAATGGGATTCATCCCGGGGCATTTACCGAGATTTACGATGAAAATAACGAGCTTCTCGACACCGTTAACTCGGCAGACGACGTATTTACAAGAAACATTCCCGGGCATAAAAAGAGGGCAAACCACGCAAGCCCCGCTGTCGCCGACCCACCCGTACCCAATAGAGCGCATACGGGGATATAAAATTGCAATTTATCATTAATTGTAAGTTTAATCAAATAACGGCTTTTCTCAAGCGAGAAGAGCCGTTTTTTCTTTAATGCTTGACCATATCCTTAACAAGAGATTCGATAATATCAAGCTGCTTATCGTTGAGCTTTTTCATATCTTTTATTATAGCGTCAAGCTTTGAAGGGTTAGCTGTTGAAATGTCAAAGAACTCGCTTGGGGTAATTCCCAAGAATTCGCAGATGTAAAAGAAACCATCCAACGACGGTTTTGATTTTCCTGTTTCAATATTATTGATATATCCGGGGTTTTGACCTATAGATAAACTCATATCGCGAGCAGATACACCTTTAAGCTCTCTTAAACGCGCAAGTCTTGTGGCAAATTGTTTCTCATCCATTTT
>JAZMZI010000123.1:0-20568 GCA_045585895.1 Eubacteriales bacterium | reverse complement strand
TCTGATTGCCCTCAGCGCCCGTGGTAGTCTCGCCGCCTATAGGAGCTGTCGTGCCTTCGGTTCCCGATCCCGTCGCACTTTCGGTGCTCGTGTCGGGTCCTTCAAACACTTCTTCATCCGTACAGGAGAACAGAGAAAATAACATTGCAACCGCAAGAGTGACAAGAAGCAATCTCAAAAGCTTTGTGTTTTTCATGCAAATTTCCTCCATTTATGTTTTAATATTTTCAATCAAACTTTGATCCGAATATTTTTTATCCTTCGTATGCGTTAAAAAAGTTCTTGCATTTTTGAAGAACTTTACACATTTTGCACAATTTTATTATATCACTCAGGAAATTAACTGTCAATATATGGAGTAGTTTTTGAAATTTTGCCCGAAATTGAAAAAGTTTTTTCATTCAGGAACGTCACGGTCTTAAAAACTATTTCGATTTACAGCAATTTATTTCAAGCTTCCCTCGATATGAGCAAGCCCTTCGTCAAAGAAGCTCCAATCCTCATGCCAACGCAGATTTTCCAGCTTAAAGGCGCAGGGCCAAGCCGCAAGCCATTGAGTCGGCGAGAACGCAGGGGTGGAATTGCGGCGCCAACGGGTATGGGCGATCGCCTCGTCCTGACTTCCCGCAGGGCGAAGTCTTCCGTTTATCACCAGCGTGCCGTCAGACACGCCTTGAGTAGCGTTGCACCAGAATGCAAGGGCGCGCTCTCTCCACTGACCGTAGCCCGTCAGCTCCCAAAGCTTGAGGAAGGAAAGAACGTCGCGAAGCGCGTACTGGTCGCAGGCATGGTGAGGCGTGGAAACGCTGGTAGAGCCAAAGGTATCGTAATTCAGCTCTCTGATAACGCAGTCCTCGGGATATTCCACGGTAAAGTGCATCATCCACGTGCAGAGATACCAGGCGATCTTTTCGGCTTTGGTAATATAAGCCTTATCCTCGGTCACGTCAAAAAGCGCAAGCGCGTCGCGGAGCAAGGGGGAAGCAGATTCCTTGTCGATACTGTAGGTATCAAGTGCACCCGCGGTGGTAAATCCCTCGCGCTCAAGCTCTTCGTAATAGAAGTCGAAGGCGCGGATAGCGCTGTCGAGATATTTTCCGTCGTTCGTTCTTTTATAAGCGTTTAAGAGAGGAAGAATGAGGAAGCAACCGATAGTACCCTTCTTCGAGATCACGTTGCCCTCCTTATCCCAGGATTTTGCAAACGCGCCGCTTTCCTCCTGACTCTCAAGAGCAAAATCGCAGGTGTCGAGAGCCGCTTTCAGATATTCGGGCTTGTCGATACCGATGCTTTGAAGCAGATCGTAAGCTTCAAAATAGCCCTCGGCGCCGGTTCCCAGATTGCATGCATCGTGAGCTACGGCGATCTTCTTTTCTGCCTTTGGCTTCCCGACCTTATCAAGTATGCCTTCGAGCTGAGCCTCACCGATGTTCCAGGTGTCTACCTCTTCCCTCGTCATAGTTTCCCAAGGCTGTTTCAATGCCGCGTTATCCGAGGGATAATTGATCCTCGCGGGCAAAAATCCCTTTTCACCGTTAAAATGAGCGAGCCACGAATCAAGAACCGCCATACCGATCTTCAGATTTTTTTCATGTCCGTTAACTATACCGTCGTGAATAAACGCCGCAGAGAGAGACGCGCACTGACCTACCCAACCGATCTCATAGTTGTGCTGAAGCTTCTGGTAAGAATTCAGCCCCGGAATCCATTGAGCGCCGTTGGTAAAGCCGACAAATCCGTCCTTCTCCTTCTGCAAAAGGAAATGACCGTAGGCGATGGAGAGAGGATAAAGCTCCTCCGCCTTGTGGGGGGCTTTTACGGGATGACCGTAATAACGCCAAGCAAAATCCAGCAGATTCTTATATCTGTGGCGGCTTCCGTCAGAGGGCTTGGCAAACAAAACACCGACGAAATCAGACTGAGGCTCCATCTTGCCCTGAAAGGGTCCGTCCCAGAAATGGCGGTGCAGGGTTTTGGGCTGCTCCTCCTCGGGAAAGATCAGCACGTGCTTCTCGCCCTCTTCGACTCTGTAAAGAGAGCAAGCGGAATTGCTGTTAGGCTCTGCCATAAGAGCTATGCTGATATTCTCATTCTCGCTGTAGGTGCAGGCAGGGATCGTCACTCTGTGGGAGGCGAAGCTCCAAGGGGTTCCGTCCTCGGCTATGTCTCCTACGTACTCGGGCGTATCTCCCCAGCCGTTTCCGTTGTAGCTGACGGCAGGGATCATAGTAAAGGTAGGTTCACCGAGAAGAACGATCTCCATTCTCATATGGTCGGTGGGCGCGTCCGTATGGCGATGCCACCTCCAAGCGCCGTCCTCTATCGGCTCGAAGCTGTCGACAGCGCCTTCTACGGGAAGGATCGTAGCATAAGGCTTGCCGTCGATGGCGATAAGGTGTTGGGACTTGCTTTTGATAATTTCTATCATAATTAATCTCCATTTAATATGGTTGATATTTCAAATTTTGATTTATCTGTGACGTCACGGCGGTGTCTGCGGAGAGTTTCGCTCAAGCCTTTTCAAAGGCTTGGCTGAGCCGCCGAGCCCGGCGGTCGCTCGTCGCAACGAGCGAAATCCCCTTTTACGCGTTTTCTTTTGTTAGCTTTTCTTTTGCGCTTCCGGTGTCAAAAGAAAAGCGGAAATCGCTTTAAATTGTTTGTATGTAGAAGGTGAAATTTCCCTTTCTGCACAAAGCAAAGCTAATTCGTTTGTCCGCTTTTTTCTTTGGCAAAGCAGGCGCAAAGAAAAAAGCTTGGCAAAAAAGAAAGCGCGTATAAGGGTTATTTCGCCGCGTGCGCGCGGCGACCAACGCTCCGCGCGTTGGATCAGCGGTCGCTTTTTGAAAAAAGCGACGAAAAAACTTTCACAGCAGTCACCGCCGTGAAGACCTATAAACCGCAATTTATCAATTATTTTCAAAATCCTCGATCTTAAATTTCCACTCCTCGCGCTTACGGAAGGGGGTCTTGAAGCTCTTGGTAAGCACGCCTTTTTCCTCAAGATGTACATAACAGCTCATATCGCAGGCTCTGCCGCAGATAGAGCACTGGTAAGCGTGCTGCGCGGGGGGATAGAAGTAAATGTTGCGAAGTATCTTTCTTGCGGTCTCGGGAGTAACCTTAGCCTCGCCGCTGATAATTGCAACTCTGTCCTCAAAATACTTAAACGCATCGGGGGGCATAAAGGGATTCTTCAAGCCGTTTGCGCCGTTGTAATAAACGGCACACTGCCAAGCGTCAACGGTTCCGTCCTCGGCGATCGCCTTACCCGGGCACCCCTTAACGCACTCGCCGCACTTATCGCAAAGGTGAGGCTCCTTGATAGGAGTCGCTTCGATCTCAGCATCGGTAAGCACGAAGCAAACTCTTACGAAGGGACCGAACTCGTCGGTAAGAAGCGCTCCGTGGAAGCCGATCTCACCAAGTCCGCAAAGAACCGCCGCCTCGTTAAAATTCATCTGTGTCTCCTGAGGGCGGTTTCTGTAAACCGCGTCGAAAGCCACCTCGGGGTTGGTGCTGTTTTCCTCTGCCATTATCTGCTGATGGCGGCGCTGAGGAAGCGCAGAATAGCCCTCCTCCTCAAGCAACATGGAAAGACGAACCGACACCATAGGCATAACGGTTTCTTCCATATTTTCAACGCCCATAGTGGTGTACTGATAGTAGGTGCTTCCCTCTTCGATGCCTCTGTATGCGCCTCGGAGGACTCTGAATCCAAGACCGATAACGGTCTTTGCCTCGGGCATAAGCTTACATACGGCAGAATCCTCGGGGAAACGCGAAACGGGAGCAAAGCCCACAAGGTCGGCGCCCCATTTTTTACAAAGCTCAACTATTCTTTCTCTCATTTTTTCTTACCTCCGATCAAATGGTTGTAGCAGGCGTAGTCGCAGGCTCTTCCGCAAAGGCAAGCGGAGTAACCCCACTGGGTATCGGGCAAGAAGTTCATCTTGGGATAGATCTCGCGGGCGCTCACCGCGTCAAAACGGAATTCGCCGTTGATAATAGCCTCGCGGTTAGCATCACCCTCCAAAAAGTCTTTGGGCATAAAGGGATTAGACTTGTGCGCACCCTTATAATATACCGAGCACTGCCAGGTATCAAGTCCCTTTTCATCGATTGCCTTACCGGGGCAAGCCTTCATACATTCGCCGCAACCGTCGCAAATAGGCGTCGAAACCGGCTCGTCAAGCTCCAGGGGCGCGTCGGTAATAATGAAGCAATAGCGCATATAGGGACCGTACTTCGCATTAAGTATCTTTCCGCTGAGTCCTCTCTCGCCAATACCGCAAGACTTTGCCGCCTTGCCGAAATCAATGATAACGTCGGGAACAGGCTTGCCGGGAGCAACTGCCGTTGCGTGTATAAGCTCGTAGGTATCCATAACCTCGGGGTTAGTAGTCTTATCGCCCTTTATACGAAGGTTGGGGACAGACTTCTGAAGACAAGCGTCGTAGCCCTCGTCCTCGATCATTCCGCCGATCTTGAGCAAAAAGATCTCAGCCAGCTCCTCATCGGGATATTTTACACCCAAGGTGGTGTAGGTATAATACTGAACGTCTTTATTCATTACGTCAAAAAGTTTTTTGGGCACTACGAATCCAAAGCCAATAATAGCTTTAGCATTAGGGAGTATCTGCTTGGGGTCTCTCTGAGCGTCGGGCTCGTCGTAAACTCTGCCGATACCGCAAACGCTGGCGCCAAGCTCTCTCGCCTTCGCCTTTATCATTTCGCTTGTAAGCATTTATATATTCTCCTTTTCGTCAAAAGTATTTTTTCTCGGTATTCTCGATCGACGTGTTTCGGTTTTCAACCACCAAAACGCATGCATCGGAGCTGACCACGATATGATGCCAGACCGCCGCGGGGATTGTGTAAACCACACCCTCCTCCATTTTCTTCTCCTCGGCATCGGTGTAAAGAGTTGCGCTTCCCGCAAGGAGCACGAACACCTCGTCGGTAAGCATATGTCTCTCCATTTCGCCGAGCTTTGAGAAGCGTTCACTGTAGCGAAGCACTCCGACCTTCCATTCTCCGCTCTCGACGGCAACCTTAAATCCCTCGCCGAGGTGAGAGAACACCTTTATCATCTGTCCAGCTTCCACGGCTTGCCCTTTCTCAGCGGCTCGTTGAATCTACCTTCCATACAGCCGCCCTTCTTTTCAAGCATAGATACGCAGCCGCGGATACATCCGCCGCACTTTGCCATATTGTATCCTACCCAGCTGGGGAAATACTTCTGGAGCGCTCCGTATACCTTCATTATCTCTTTTTCGTCGGCAACCTGAGTCTTGCCCTCAAGCAGATCGAGATCGCCGTTTTCGTTGGCATCGAATACCTCCTTGGGAACGAAGGGGTTATAATATCTGCCTGCGTGGGTATAGAACGCGTAGCAGCGCCACATATCGATGTCGCCCCATTCGCAGATCTTACCGTCGAGGTCAACTCTTACGGTCTTGCCCGAATTGATCGCGGGGATACAGCCGCCGGGACACTCACGCACACAAGCTCCGCACTTACGGCAAAGAGGCTTGCCGCTATACATTTCGTCATATTCGAGCTCTGCGTCGGTAAAGAGGAACGCCACTCTCTGGAGAGGGCCGAATTCGGGAGTCAGAAGCATCTTGCTCCAACCGATCTCACCGAGACCGCAAGCAACCGCAACGAGGCGGAACTGGAACTGTAGGTCGGGCGCTACGTTATCGTCTCTGGTAGCACGGGTGAACTGAACGCTTCTGTGATGCGCCGTCGAGGTCTTTGCATTTTCGTTGATCTCGATCTGCTCCTCGGGAGACAGGGTGTTTCCGGGGCTTCCGTCCATATCGGAAACGCTTCCGCGCGCACCGGTATTTCTGTAAACGAAAGCCTCGTAGCCTTCGTCCTCGATAAGCTTACCAACGTGGTAAAGCACAGCGGGGGCAAAGATCTCGTTAATTCCACCGTAAGCCATGGAAGGATACTGGTAGAACTGAGTTCCCTCCTCAATACCTCTCTGAACGCCTCTCGGAATACGGAAAACGAATCCGATCACGCTCTTGGCTTCGGGAAACAGGAATTTGGGGTTCATGTCATCGGGCGCACCCGCAAGACGCGAGATCGGCGCGATACCGCAAGCGTCGGCGCCTGCTTCCAAAGCGACTTTTTTGATCATTTCACTTGTCAACATTCTCTCTACTCCTTATGTAAAATTATTTTTTCAAATTTATACCTTTGCCGAAGGGTCATCGGCAAGTCTTACGCAAGCACGCTTCATTACGTCGGCGCAATACGAGCATTCCTCGCAATTTTTATTGCAGGACATAACACGCTTGGCAAAATCTTCATCGAAATTCGCATTTTCTATGTAGCTCGGATAAAAAGCTCCGCTGTGGTTGGGTTCAAGCAGCTCCATAACGCTTCCGCGGTATCTTTTACCGAGATATGCTTCCAGCACTCGGGCAGGCGCGGAATTTACGCGAGTAGCCAGCTTCATGGCAGGAACCAATCCCTCGTAAAGCTCTACATCCTCGGGACGAATGAAATTAGTGCGCGAAAGCCACTTTTCACGGCTGCGCTCATCCGAAAGGAAATCCCAACACACACCTCTGAACTGATAACCGTTGTCCATAGCCGAGATCTCTGCCTCGTGGGCAACGAGATTGTCGTGGAAGACGTGTGCCGAGCAATTATTGAGACATCCGCTGTTAGCTAAGAGATACATCTGCTTGCCGTTTTCGTCGCACCACTTACGCAGCTTGGAAAGCGCAGGCAGATTTCGGTTGAGCTCACGTCTGACGTAAAAGCTATCAAAGAATTTCGAAACGTAGGAAACACCTTCAATCGAGCCTATCTCCATATTAACCGAGGCTCTTACGTCGATTCCCTCAAAATTCTCTTTTATAAATTTTGCTATCAAGGGTGAGCTTGTAGTCACCGACGAGAGTCCGAATTCTCTATCGATATAGTCGATAAGAGTTCCTATCTTGTAGAAAAAAGCTCTGGATTGACTGTCCTTTCCGTAGCAATTTGCGTTGAAAAGCATATTCAGCTTTAACCCATTCGAGGAAAGAAGCTTCAGATCCTCCGACTGTCTTTGCTGTATCTCAAACGGGGTCAAAGCGTCGTCTATCGACAAGGCGCTTCTTCCGTTGGGAATATCGCCCCAAGAAAAATAGACCTCGGAGATACTGTCTTTATTTTTGACGATGGTGTTTAAAAAGGATCTGTTTTCCTTTATGGGATATCCGACAATATACTTCATAAGCTCTCCTTCCTGTTGTTGCGGCAAACAAACCATGCATAAACCAAAAAAACGCGCAAAAATTGCAGTTTACATCTTGATTATACATCCTTTATATGCTATAATCAATGCATAAAACAAACAAAAAAGTTCAAAAAACAAACCACCAAGGAGAAAAACAATGGAGCTTTGCGATATAAACCCCTTTTTGAGATACGCCGAATTGCAGCCCTCGGTAATGTCAAGCGCGCCTCTGAGCTGCTCATACGACTACCGAATATTCTATATTTTGGAAGGCAAAGCCGATCTGGTATTCTCCGACAGAACGGTGCCGCTTTGCGCGGGAATGTTGATATATTTCCGCCCCGAAACACCCTATTATTTTGACGGAAACGTCAAGGTCATCGTTCTGAATTTCGACCTGACGCGTTTGCAATCGGGCAAAAAAATACCCCTCGCCCCCTCGAAAACGGTTTGGGATTTCGATAGATCTCAGGTGTTTGAAAATGATCCTCCCGAGGAGCTGAACGATATAATAATAATCGAAAAAGCCTTTGAAGTCGAGGAAAAGCTGAAGGATTGTCTGCTTCATTACAATTATCCTTCCGCCTTTTCCGATGCCTTCACCTCGGCAATTTTAAAGGATATCCTTTGCTTCGTCGCTCAAAAGCACCATATTAAATCCTATAAATTGCCTCCCGCAGTTCAAAAAATAATGCTATACATCCGACAGAACTACGACAAGGACATCGACAATTCCCACATTTCGGGAGAGCTGGGATACCATTCCTATTATCTCAACAGAATGTTCAAAAAACACACCGGCATCACTATACATCAAGCGCTCATAAAGGAAAGGATGCGCGTGGCAGCACAGCTTTTGTTATCTACCGATCTTTCCGTCAACGAGGTAGCCGTCTCCGTGGGATATACCGACCACACCCACTTCTGCTCCGCCTTCAAAGCTTATATGAGAGAGACGCCGCTTAAATACAGAAAAAGCAGCAAATAAAATCCGATCAATCGCAGCTTTTTCGCAAATAACAAGAAAAGCCTGTTCGCAAGAACGGGCTTTTGTGGTAAAAATACCCTATGTGTAAATAAGAGTACAAAGATACATATGCCCAAAATGAAAGTCGATGAGGACGACGAGGTCGTTTCCTTTAGCATAAAAAATCGGCTCTCATGATTCTATTTATATTATATATCCTTTATTTGATGACAAGCTTAAAGCCGTATATTTTTACCAAAAGTCCGCCCTCAAGCGTAGCGAAGTAATTTATGGTGTATTCACCTGCCTCAAATTCGCCTACATTGATAGTTACGTCAAATCTGTGCGCAAATTCGCCTGCCGATGCCTTGACCGCGTCTTCTGCAAAACCAACGCGCGAATCGATTCTGTTGCCTCCGTTTATCGAGTAACTGAATGAAGTGATCTCCTTATCAAATCCTACCCAACCGGCTAATCTTAGAGCCTTGCCGCCGGACGCTATCTCAATAGTGGTGTTTGAGTGCTTGAGTGCCTCGCCGTCAAGCTTAAGAAAATCTATACTGTGCTTTTTGTAGCCTGTTTTTTCGTCCTTTAAATCGACTGCTTCCGTGCTTTCTGACACATCTGTTTCGGTATCTTCCTCAATTTCTTCCACTATTATAAGCTTAAAGGAGAGAAGCTTGACCGCAACGCCGTCCTTGACGTCGACCAGAGCCAGATAATCAATAGTATATTCTCCAACCTCAAGCGTGCTTATATCGATGCTTATATTGAATCTGCGCGCAAGCTCACCGCCTACTCTCAGCACAGCATCCTCGGCGAAGGACGTATAGGTATCAAATATAGCGTCTCCGCCGTCTATCGAGTGGCCGAAGAGTATGAGGTCGTAGTCGAATCCTACCCAACCACTGACGTTGAGGAAGTTCGTTCCCTTGACTACCGAGATCTTGTTACCGCTTTGGTTAAGATTGGTCAACACAGAACCCGAGCTGAAGACGGATACGCCGTTAGCCTTGATTTGGTCGATCGATTTACCCTTTTTGCCCACGACCTTCGACGAATCCTCAAGGAAATCCTTGGATTCAAATACGCCAAAGTCCTTCTCCTCGTAGGGAGTGATGAACGCAATGGCGGGGATCTTCGCGCTGTTGCAGAGATTCAGGTTCTCTCCGTAAAAATCGGTGGTGTTGTAATTGTACACTACCGCCTTGACCGCCTCGTCAAAAATCACGGTCACTTGATCCTTCGCGGTAATAGTCGCGCTTGCGGGATTGACGGTGGCAATTCGATAGTGCTGGTCGAGAAGTCCTAATATCCCCTTAACAGCCGTGCCACCGTCTGCGGTGGTGAGTCCATCGCCTACGTTGGAGAAGGTGATGACTACGGTCTTCTTATCATCGCTTATCTCATAACTCTTGAATATAGGACCGCCGGCTTTGTCAAGCGTACCCTCACCAAAGATCACTACCTCGGCAAGAGATGCGAGTCTCTGCGCCTGCTCAAACTTACAGTTGGGATGAAGAGAGTTTGCAAACTCTCTGTCGTTCCATATATCGCTGGATGCGGCAACGTAGCAGTTATCAACGGTAGTGGGGAGAAGTCCCATATACGTACGGATAGTACCGACCTCCATATAATACCAAGTAGCGCTTCCGCTGTAGTCGGCGGGCTTTTTATACTGAGTGGGAAACTCGACGACGAATACGGGGAAATTCTTGTTAACTACGTTATGCGTCGAACGCAGATGCTCGACGAAGGCATTGAATTCCTCACAGTATACCTGCGAGAAGTTTAAGGGGTTGTCGCTTTCTCCCTGATACCAGACGATGCCCGCAACGGCGTATCTGCTTGCGGGAGCGAGATAGCAGTTGTAAAGATATCTGCCAAGATGCGTGTGTTCTCTCTTTGAAACGTAATTACCGTTCTCTAAGTTATAATAATCGGTTTTGTAAAGCTCCGCAAGCTCGTTGGGAAAGAAGGATGCCAAGGGCGCGCCGCCGTGGGCTACCTCGATAAGACCTACGGGAACGGTGTTATCCGATCTCTCGACCATCTCTCTTGCGAAATAGTATCCGATAGCCGAGAAACGAAGCGTTTGCGCCTCGGTGGTCTTTGTCCACAAGGTCGTGTTTTCGAGGTCTTTATATACGTAATCTGTTCCCTTTTTAGAGTACGCTCCGCCGCTGCCATTAAGATAGTTAAGTCTGATTATCGAATTCTCGTCGATAGCCTCTCTGCCACCGCCCTGCGTTGCGGGATCGGTGTAGGCGACGTGAGAGCTTACAGCATACTGTGCGTTGGACTGACCCATTACGAGATATACGTCTCCTACGAGAACCCCCTCGAATACGACTTCCTTCGTGTCGGTATATATCTTCATCTCCGCGGGAGTGGTGTCGGCTTCAAGACGCGCGCCGAAGGTGATACACCATTCGCCGTTTTCAATAAGAGCCTCGGCAAATATTCCCTTGAACTCGCCCGAGATCTTCTTGCCGTTCTCGCTCTCGTTTGCAAAGCCCCAGACGCGGATATGCTCGCCTCTCTGAACGACCATATCGTCAGAGAACATCTTTGCTACGGTGAAATCGGCAGCATATTCGGCTTCTATCGTCTCTCCAATCATAACGTCGGTTATCAATTCGGTCTCCTCCTCGGTCTCGGTTTCACTTTCGGTTTCACTTTCGGTTTCAGTCTCTGTTTCAGTCTCTGTTTCAGTCTCGGTCTCAATAACCGTCTCCGAAGCAAAGCTGCTTTCTGTTTCCTTTTCACTTACAGTTTCACTTTCAGAAGGGCTTTCCAAGCCTTCGGTCTCGCCATCGGTCACCTGTTCCGTGGTGTTTTCCGTGATATTGGTCGTGCTTTCTTCTGAGGTTTCGACGGAATCTTCACCGCAAGCGGTCAATATAACCGTAAAAACCATTAAAAAAGCTAAAGAAAGAGTTAAAATTCGGGTCTTAAGCTTCATAATAACCTCCAAAAACGCGCGCGATTTATTCTCGTACTTTATGATTTATTTTATACTATGTATAGATGTTATGTTCGTTTATGTAATTACTTTATCAATTCAATTGCCGCAAATTCGAATGCGTGAATGAGATCAATATACACACAACCACCCTCAAGTCTTCCTGTACAATTTACAAACCGAACTCCCGAATATTTGTCGGAAAGCTCGACTTTGGCGTCATAAATGGCATCCGCGTGAAGATTCCAAAGCCCTACCGCAAGAGCACCGTCCTCGCCCTTCTTAACCTGAGTATAGAGAGCGGGATGACCGTAGCAATATGCGGGAAGAGCTTTACCCGAAAGCCATTTTACAGACTCCGCATACTGCCGTCCGCGCGCGTAATGCTTTAAAAGATTTTCAGAGCCGCGCGTGTTGATGTTGAGAACAAGGAATCTTTGACCGTCTGCATTTTCGTACCTGTACGATATCGGAACTTTTTTCCCCGCTACACTCGCATCACTCATCACCTCTGCACCACTCTTAAGCGTGATGTCGCACGCGGTCGCACTGTCGGCGGATATGTAGTTATCGTCACAAACAAAACGCTCGGAGGAAACGTGAATTATTCCGTTAAAGCTATCTATACCAATGTCAATACCGCGCATGGTCAGAATCTCCGCCGCCGCAATATCGATAATAAGACCGTTTTTCAGTGCAGAAAGGGGAATTTTTCTCGCGTTTTCGTCAAATACGATTCCGCAAAGTCCATCGCCCTCGTATACCGTTGGAATGCCGTTGTAAGCAAGCGTGCGTCCCGCCTTTGAAAAGAACATATTCTGAATATTGATTTTATCGTTGACGGGCGTAGGCATTACTATATCGGCAATTTTCGCAGGAGCTTCATACATTCTGACTCCCTCGCAAATCTTACCGTCAAATATCTCGCTTACCTCTTTGTATAGCTCTCGGTGTCTTTCGTGGGCGGAGGCATATCCGCTTTCGTAACCGATATTGGAATTGTAATCTATTCCGTATTTCAGTATACCGTCAACGCAACCCGAGGAACGCATAGCGATATCAAAGCATTCAAGATAGCTTGCAGGGCAAAGGCTTCGCGGACGGGGAAAGGTGTCGCCCTCCGCCATTATCTCGATATTTCCGTCGCGCGTCCACGCGCTTTCCATTCGTTCAAGCTCAATTACGTCGCCGAGGGAGGTGCCCCACGCGCGCTTTGCCGCCCAATATGGCGCGCCGATAAGTCTTAGGAACGGACGGGTATTGCCGGCGAGGATATACGAAAGCTCTCTCGCGTTTATTCCGTCAATATCCCACGCGGTCATACAGGCGCACGCGCCGAGTCTGACGGTCGGATCAACGCTGTCAACCGCCTCGCGCATTCGTTTTGCAAAATTCTTGAATGCATCGCCGTTTGCCTTAAGATATGCGTCGCGATACTTGTTCCTGCCGCCCGTGGTGATATGCCGAAACAGCTCCTCGCGCGTTTTTTCTTCACCCGTGATCTTGTTTATTTCTGCTATATGAAGTTGGCAAAGACATCCCGGCTGATCGCCCTGAAACCCGTAGCGGAAATCGTCATCGAACATAATAAGATCAACACCCGTTGTCGCGACCGCCTTCACGCGTCTCGCGGCCATATCAACAAAGTTCTTATCAAACGGACAGGCAAAGCTTGATATCTCCCCGCCCGAGATCGTGCGCATTTTAACGTAATCTGATTTTTCGTCAACGTTAAATGTCCAGAACCACGCGCCGACCTCAAGACCGTTTGCCTTGAAAAAAGCGGCGTTTTCCGAAAGCTTTTTCATTTGTATCGCGAACTCTTCCGCACTGAGTTTGTACACACCGGTGGCAAGAAAGACTCTCTCGGCATCAAAACGTTTTATCTCTGCAAGATATGCGTTTCTGTTTTCTTCATTGATTTTACGGCTAATCACAGGGACTGATACTTTATACATAGAAGAAACCTCCTAAAATATCTTTACTTCATTTTATCTCGAAAGTGCTCTATTATCAAGAGCAGACTTACATTACGTTTGAAGTATAGCACTGCGCCACGTTTATAACAACACCGCTATTTTTCTTTGGTCCGTAAGGTAAGAGCGGCGTGTCGTATTCCTCGATGGCGTCTATCTCGCCGTTAACATACGACAGTATTCGGCGGCGTACGGTCTTGATGCGCTGAATTATTGCGCCGATATGTGAATCAAAGACCTCAAGTCCCGAGGACTTGTTTTCCTTATACCACTGCTTCTCGTTGGCGGCAGCGTATATCTCAAGCAGCTTCACGAGCCTTACGTATTCATCGTTTGCAAGGCGGCGAAGCTCCTCCCTATCCCCTGCCTCATAGGCGCGGCGAGTCTTGAGACCGAGCTCGTATTTTATTGCCATAGCGTCGCAAAGAGTCGCCACCGTCTTATAAACGTAGCCGATCTTGCGGCTCTTTTTTGCAAGCAAGTGCATCTTTTTCGCGGTCTTTGCGAAATTTATGCCCATTCCGGGATTGACCGTCCAATCCATAAAATCGTTGAGCAGGTCGCAATAAAGCATATATCTTGAAGGATTTGATGCGTATCCCTTGCTGTCTCTCTCGTTGCCCGCGATAAAATTCGCCTCGTCTATGGCGATGCACTCGTCATAATCAAGACCGACTATACTCTTGAAGCGTTTCTTTATCTTTTCTTCATCGGTATTTCCCTTTGCGTACTCGGCAAGATAGCAGAGCGACGGAAGCACCGAATAGAACGAGCACTCACCGCCGGCATTCTGCCACACAGTCATAAATACGTTGCGTATCTTGTGTTTTTTGCAAGCGTCGAGCGCGGGACGCATAGTGCGTATCGTGTAATTGTTGTTGGGTGTCTGGCTTATCCAAGTCCAGATGCCGCCCGCAAACCACACGTCCCCACTGATCTGCTTGTGCATCTCAAGCATATCGCTGTATTTCTTCTCGTCGAAGTTAAAATAATCCCAATAAACCGGTGAAATGCCCTCAGGGAGAACCCTTTTGTACTCCTCGGGCACCTCCTGCAAAGGCACTACGTACTCGCCCTTGTTCCAATCTCTGAAAAGCATATCCGACCAGATCATAGGCTCAAATGAGTATTTTTTTGCGAGCAGGTGGACTCTTTCAAGATGCCTTTTCATCAGCTTGTCGGTGCTCTCGTAGCCGTGCTCGGTCAGATGCCTTCCGCGCCCGAGATCAAACGCTTCGTCCATACCGATGTGTATCTTCCTCGACTTAAAGCACCTTGAAAGCGTAGCGAACATATTGTCGATAAGCTCGTAGGTCCTGTCATCGTCCACGAGAAGAACACCGCCGCCGTCGAAGGGGTGCTTTTGCCATTTCATAAGGGTTTTCAAGTGTCCTAAGGTCTGCATACAGGGGATCGCTTCCATGCCGATGGAGGTGCAAAATTCATCGATCTCGCGTAGCTCTTCCTCGGAGTATCTTCCGCGCATATAGCCGAAATAGGGCTCATTCTCCACACAATAGGTATCTTCTATATAAAGGAAGAGCGCGTTGTATCCCATTTTGCGAACCAGAGGGAGAAACCTCTTTATTTCATCGACCGTTTTAACGGCGTTGCGCGACATATCAAGCATTATTCCAAAGGTATCAAAATTTTTCATTTTCATTACTTCCTTTCACCAATAAATTTCAATTAATATTTAAGAATATTACGGACAAGACACCGAGAACATATCCCACTATCTGAACCCTTGAGAGCTTTTCTTTATATAAAAACCTTGCTATGAAAAACGTTAGTACAAGGCTTCCCGCAGATATCAGCGGAAAAAGGACCGAGACAGGCATCATTCCCTGCAATATCATTACAAGGAGATTGACCGCTACGTTTGCACAACCGCAGATCACCGCGGGGAGCCATCCTTTTTTCAGGCAACCCGAAATATCCTTCTTTTCCTTAAAAAGTGATATCACGAATGCTACCGCGACGACCAAAGTGAGAGCTACTATCAAAAATTCATTTTTATATTTACCGCCCGACGCCCTCTGTTGCATTGCCTGTACTATCGAGCCGCCGCCGTTTGCCAAGAACATGATGCAGACAAAAATTATCCACTTTTTAGTTATGGGCTCGCCCTTTTCGTTTGACTTTTTGTTGATGAGAAATAGCGAGACAAGAAGTAATATCAGTCCCGGAACAAAGCCCGATCCGACGGGGTCACGTAGACAAACGAGTCCGTATACCGTGGGTAGCATCAGCGAATAGGACGATATCAGCGAGCTCAGTGAAAGCGGTCCGGTGTTGACCGACAAAAACGAGAAGAGCGAGCTTGTAATATAAAGCACGCCGAAGATAAGGGCATACGGTATCACGCTTGCGTCGAAATGCAAGGTTCCTGCCGTGATAAGCAACAGGATAATTCCCGCCAGTCGCGACACAGCAAGATATGTATAGCAACCCTTTCCTCCGTTTTTTACACCAAATGCTTTTGTTGCAACTCCCTGAATTGACGTACCGAAGATCGACAGTATCAAAAATAATGCGCTCATTATTACACCTCGAAAATCACACCGTTATATCATGTGATTACTATATGCAATAATTATAGCAACACGATTTTTCTTTTTCAATGAATTATCGTCACTAATTTGTGTAAAATCTTCCCGAGCCGCAGGAAATTTTTAAATTCCTATTTACATTCGGTCAGGAAACAAATATAATAGATATGTTGATATAGATAAACTCGGGGGACGGTATGAAGATCAGATACGATGCGGATAGCTTATACGAGCTCATTTCCGACTTTTATAAAATAAGCGGAATTTCAATCTCTATCGTGGGAAAAAACAGAGAAAGAGTCACAAATTATACGGTAAAGCGTCAGGATTTTTGCAATCTTATGCAAAAAACGCACATACACCTTTGTCACAGGTGCGACTCGGAAATTATTGCGCAATGCGAAAAAACGAGAAAGCCCGCGCTTCACACCTGTCACGCGGGACTTTTCGACGCGGCGCTTCCGATAATCGTTGAAGGCGAGATCGTTGGATACGTTACAATAGGGCAGGTGCGCAGAAACGAAAGCTTTTCCTCCGTAGCGACCAAACTGCCCACGGAGCTGATTGATGAGCTGGAAGCTCATTATTACAAGCTTCCAATATTCGATAACGCTCAAATGGAAAGCGCAATAAGAATAGTCAATGCCATTATTACACAGATCGTCAAAGAAAATATGATAGAGATAACCACCGAGGAGCTTTCTATTCTTGCGGCAAAATACATAGACGAGCATATATGCGAGGAGCTATCCGTAGAAAAGCTGTGCCATCACCTGAACATATCGAAAAACCGATTGTATCAATGTATGCGTCAGTGCTTCGATCTTACCGTTAACGGATATATAACGAAAAGGAGAATCGAAAAAGCAACAGAGCTTTTAAATGATCCCGAGCTTTCCGTTAAGGCAATAGCAAAAGAGGTTGGATTTTCCGAAACACCATATTTTTATAAAGTTTTTAAAAAAGAAACCGGTAAAACCCCGCGTTCATTCAAACAGAAATATCATTGAAAAGGGCTTCCAATAAAATTCTACTTTTTGGACTTAATTTCCTCTTTCGGACGGCAAAAAGCAACCGCTCTCTGCACAAGGAGCGGTTGCCGTAAATCTATTCGATTATATTTAGTCTTCCTTTGTTCACTAACTTTTGCTGTGTTTTTTGTTTTATTACATTTCGTAGCAAGCGTTGAATGCGGGGCGTTTATCTTCGATATCGGATCTGTTCAATCCGCACTGTTTTGCGATCCGCTCCCAATTATCTCTCACAGTTGCGAGGATCTCGGTTGCCATTTGCTTTGCATCCGCCATTTTAATGCCATAATAATGAGCGGTTTCCAATGCCAATTCTATTGAAATTCTATTATCCGTCTCGCTCACGTTAAGTGCAAGCTCATAGCCCTCTTCAACCGGGTTAACGTCATAAAGCGGAGACAGTCTCCAACCGCTGCCCATCAGCAAAAAGCCGTGGTTTCTCAAATGGTCGTCGGTGTTAGAAACCACCATATTGAACACAATTCTTCTCCACAGCTCAATCAGATCCTCCTTCGGCGCAGCCCCGTTAGACTTTATGAACGATACCATATCAAGATATCCCGTTCCGTCGCTTGCGCCGGCGCCGTCGGTCTTGCCCAACATAGTCATTGCGGATGAAAAATGAATTCTTCGTGTGCCATTCCTGTCAAATCTCTTGACAAGGAAGGTGCTTCCGTTTGGTGAGAATTTTTCAAGCTTGGATTCGGGCACGTTCAAACCACAAAGTCGTGCCAGATCGTGAGCTACCTTCTCCCAAGCGCCTACGTTGCCCTCGTCATGCTTGGATGGAAATTTTGCGATCCAAAGATCACCATTAGGAGCCAAAACGCTTGCCTTAGGACGCGCACCGCCCAAAGATGAGCCCGGCTTCAATAGTTGCTTTAACCACTTATCTGTAAGCCCGCGCTCGTCCTTTTCAAATTCTCTGGAAGCTTCCTCCAATGTTCTGAGAGAAGTCCAAGGGGGCGTCGGCGTGTCCTTATCATCCGAAAGAAAAGCTCCGTTTTCTTCCAACTTGAAACGCAACGCGCCCATACGCGTTTCATCAAAGACTCCCAGTAAATAGTCACTTTCATTGAGCGATCTTGGCTTGCGCTCTTCTTTATCTGCCATAATGCGCTCACGTCGCTTCATAAGAACTCTTCCCCAACGGTCGGGAGAAGAATCCGCAAATAATCCAAAATTATCCTTTCCGATAGGATACTGCCTTCCGCTGTACAAATTCAAATCGGGGTCAAGCATAACCGCTGCAGGATTTGACAACCATGCATTGTCATATTCAAAAGAGTAGCTTTCACCGCCACGCACCGCGTCAACGTATCAAAGGTCGGCTCCCAGCAATGGCTTCGTGAGCAATACGGTCTTGGTGTAGATGATATCTACAATGCGGCAAAAGCTATGATCGAAGAAAAATAATAACGAACCTTCTCTAAAAGCTCGCTTTCCTTAAGGTAGCGAGCTTTTACTATATTCTTTTTCCATTTGAAATTCAGCCGTATTGTAATGATGAATGCAGTGCATCGCAACCTTTCCGCAAACAATTTCCAAAGCCTGTTCGCAAGAACGGGCTTTTTTGATATAATAATGCTATCAGCAAATCTTCCACTTTTCAAACTTCCATTTCAGCTTCCATTTTCCCTTTCCACTCACCCCAGCTTCCACAAAAGTTCCACGATTTTAGTGGAAAGAAAGGCTATTTTGCCCACTATAAAGCGCAAAAAAGAAGAGCAGACCGGAGTCTGCTCCTCATGGCTTTAAGCCTTATGCTTATTAGGTTTTTTATATTACTTGAAGTATCTCTTAAGAAGTCCCTCGAATGCCTTGCCGTGTCTTGCTTCGTCGCGGAGCTTTTCTTGGGCTTCGAGGTGGGAGAGCTTGGTGAAAGCTTTGCGGTGCATAATCTTGGGAGCTTTTGAGGCTTCCAATCGTGGCTATGAAAAAGTGGAGATCTCCAATACATTTCCAATAAGGAGGACTATATGACAAAGACTTCATCAGGCGTATATCAGCTCCCAAACGGCACGTGGGGCTTTCGATATGCTTTCTGGGTTGACGGCAAGCAGAAAGACATCAGGCGCAACAAGGACAAAAATGGCAATCCATTTAAAACAGAGAGAGCGGCTGCTAAAGCAAGAGAAGCCACCATTATTCAAGTTCAGGCGGAATTGCTTCAGCCACCCAAGCCCACAAAGAAAAGAATGACCGTAGCCGAGGTATTCAAGGAGTACTGCGAAACCGGGCGATGTGGAAAGGCTTACGGCACTACCAGAAAGCAAGACAGCCTTTGGAAGAATCATATATCCACAAAGTTCGGCAAACGATATGTGGATGATATAAGTGTCGCCGAGGTGGTAGACTATTTGAGTTTTCTTTATTATCAGGAAGGACGTGCTTACTCCTACGTTGAGTCATTCTTGAAGATGTTCTATCTCATATTCGGACAAGCATATTCCAGAAACTACTTGGATGTTGATACGTATAACACACTCTGTATGAACAAGAACACCAAAATCCATATGCCCAAGAGGAAGCTAGATGAAGATGATGAGATAGTTGCATTCAGCATTGAAGAAACAAAGGCTTTAGATGAATACTTCAAAGGCACTAATGCTGAAACAGCTTATTTGCTTGGACGGTATTGTGGTCTACGTATTAATGAGTGTTATGGACTTAAGTGGAGTAATATAGATTTTGATAATGACTGCATCCATGTACAGCACCAGATGCAATATCAGGAAGGTCTTATAACATTATCGCCACTCAAAACAAGAAACGCCAAGCGCACTTTATATATGAACTCAAAGCTTAAGAAGCACCTGCTTGCAGTCAAAGAAGCAATTGACGAAGCAAATATTCATAATGCCAAGGTCCGAAAGCAAAACCAAACTATGATAACAGACATCAACGGAAAAACTATCTCTTCCCTGCTTCTCGTCAATTCATTAGATAACGGCAAGATTCAAACTGTTAACTCAATGAAATATCATTCCCAAAAGATCAAACAGACACTTGGTATAGAGTTTAAATATCATTATCTCAGGCACACATATGGCACCCGACTTGCTGAACAAAACACGCCTATGCACTTACTCTGCAATCAAATGGGACACGCCAGCAGTAAGGTTACAGAAAAGTATTATATTGCGGTATCGAAACATGGGACGGAGATTATAAAGGATAAAATTGAGGCTATATGATACTGGACTCTTCTTATATCTGCTAAATTATATGAATGACAATATTTTGTCCTATGTTGTCGTTCAAACAAATTACAGATAATAAGGATGAATTAATGATGGAAATTAAAGAAAAGACTACTGGGAAAGCTCCGGCAAAGATCGTCAACAAGACAACTGAAACACTAATTAAAGAACTTGAAACTATGAGTGATCAGGGATTACATGACCTATTTACGTTTTTCTACAGACTCAACTGCAATCATGGAAACATGATCTATGGTGATAAGTTCAATGAATTTCTTGAGGCATTTACAAGCAATCCATTCAGACACCATGAAGATAAGGCTTTTAGAAAAGAACTCATAGAAAACCTAATCAAGTACAGTCATGACCATATGAGTCTACTGACATCAACCCTACTGCTCAAGAAGAAGTTTACTATTGATGAGGTCATCAATAATTATTATTCAACTGTAGATGCCTTTGGATATGATATGTTTTAAATAAGCAACACTTAGATAGGGCAAAATATCAAAGATGTTTACTTATAAATTAAGTTGGTGGTCGAAAAGGTCGCCAACTTTTTTTCGCATAATTATGCGAAAATTATGCGCTAAATTAAATGAAGAATGTAAAAAGCTCAAGATATAGTTGG
>JAZMZI010000122.1:0-6940 GCA_045585895.1 Eubacteriales bacterium | reverse complement strand
GCCTCCGGTCAACATTGCGCTACGCGCAAGTTGGGTCGCTTTTTGGGAAAACTGCAAACGCGCAAGCGCGATTTGCGCGAGTTTGCTTCGCAAACGATCGCCTCCGCAAAAACTCTTAAAGCTTTTGGGCGCTCTAGTAGTGGAGCAGGATTTTTCGCTCCTTCGGAGCTAAAAAAATCCCCCACTGTCACATCCCCTTGAAAGGGTGTTAAACCCAGCCTTCACAGTTTTATTTAAACCTAAATATCTTTAAGTTTAAATAAGATTTCATTTCGTGTCGTCGGCGAAGCCGACAGGGGGTGGAATCCCTAAGGGAGGGGATGTCGTGACGAATAAAAATGCGGCTTGCTGCTTTTTTATTCGTGAGACCCCCCTACCCTTAAGCGGCGTTTCTTTGGTGAGAGCAAATGCCCGGCATTTGCGAGCCGAAGCGTAGCGTAGGCAGTTTTCATTGCCGGCACGGGCAAGAAATGAACAAATAATAAATCGCTGATAAACCCCAATTTATCAACCGTCAGCAACAAAAAAATCCGCCTTGCGGCGGATTTTTCTCTATTAACAACCATCAATACTTCTCAAATCTCTGAACTTCGGTCACGAAAACGATAGCACCGCCTACCATAACCTCGGTGGGAAACTGATTATAGATCCCCGCAGGCATTTCTGCGGGAGGCATTTCGGGAACGCTCTCTTTTCTTCTCTTGCAGTTGTTATGTATTATATCAAGCGCCTCGTCAAGTCTCGCATCCTCAACTCCCATAAGAACAGTGGTATTGCCCGCGCGCAAAAATCCACCCGTGGTCGCAAGTCGGGTGTGCTCAAATCCCTTTGCAGACAAAGCCTGACAAACTCTGTTCGTATCCTTGTAGTTGATTATAGCCGTTACCATTTTCATAGCAAAAAACCTCTTTTTCATTAGATTCACTATCAATATACGATGATTATATCATATTTTTTCGCGTTTTGCAAGAGATTTTTTGTAAAAATGTGAAATTTTGCATATACACAAGTCAATTTTTATAAACCGTATAAAAATAAACAGAGGTATGCAGGGGTGAGTGCCCTACATACCTCTATTTATGCGTATGCTACCGTTTGGGTTAAGAACGATAACAGTTTTTTGCTTTTTAGTTTCAGAAATTACTTCTGCATACCGTTGAGCGCCTTGGTGAACTGGCTCTTCTTGTGAGCAGCGGCGTTCTTGTGGATAATGCCCTTGGATGCGGCAACGTCGATCTTCTTGGAAGCAGACTTATAAGCAGCCTGTGCGCTTGCCATATCACCGGAAGCAACTGCAGCGTAGTACTTCTTGATCTCGGTCTTCATTGCAGACTTGAACATCTTGTTCTGAAGAGTCTTCTTTTCGGTAACCTTTACGCGCTTCTTTGCGGATTTAATGTTCGGCATTTTCTCAACCTCCGTATAAATTTTTACAAATGCTCGGCGCGCCCTCCGTCTGAGAGGGTACATCAGGCTCTGCCGCCGCATACCCATATATAATATCACATTTTTTTCACAAATGCAATACTTTTTTCAAAAAAATTTGATTTTTTAAAAATTTGTTATAATTATCCAAAAAATTTCTTGATAGCGGTCGGAATTTCCGCCAAAAGGTCACTTGCCATAAGAGAATACTGCCCCGATCTCTCTGCCGCAAGATCTCCCGCGCATCCGTGAAGGTAGGCTCCCACAGCAGCGCAAAGCATCTCTCTGCCGCTTCCCGTTGCGTTTCTTTTGGCGTCTCTCGCAAGCAACGCGCCGATAATTCCCGAAAGAACGTCGCCCATTCCCGCGGTAGCCATTCCCGCGTTACCGCTTTGATTTATATAAATACGTTCTCCGTCGCTTACGGCGGTATTATGATCCTTCAAGAGACAAATTATTCCCTTTTCTCGGGCAAAATTTCTTGCGGTTTCGGGGACGTTATCGAGAATTACCGATATCGGCTTTCCCGTAAGGCGGGACATTTCTCCGGGATGAGGAGTTATAACGGTGCGTGCTCTCTGCCCGTCCGAAAGAAGCTCCCACAAGCTTTCGTTCTCACTGACTATATTCAAGCCGTCGGCGTCTATGAGCATAGGGCGGTCGACGCGCTCAAAAATCAACTTTACCATTTCTCTTGCCGACTCGCCCTTTCCGAGACCGCAACCCAAAACCACTGCGTCGCACTTTTCAAGCGATGCCGCAAGCCGAGCCGTCACGTCGCATTTCGGCTCATCGCAAGAGTATAACGAGAATACCGCCTCGGGAATAAGAGTTGAAAGAGAGGGATAATTCTCTTTCGGTGTAAATATCTCCACTATCCCCGCGCCGCATCTGTAAGCCGCTTTCGCCGCAAAAAACGCCGCACCACTCATTGCCATACTGTTTTGATCGTAAGATCCGCCGACAACGAGAAGTCTACCCATGCTTCCCTTGTTTGCCCTCTCGGGGATCGTCCCGAAAAGCTCACGCGCTTCGTCTTTTATCACAAACCATCAACCTTTCACGCAATTTATGTTTTATTGTATCATTTTAAGCCAAACTTGTCAAGAATAAATTAAATGCAAGAGATAAGAGATAATTACGGCAAAATTTTCATAGTCTTATTACAGAAATGCTTAACTGTCGGAAAAGAGGTCAGATATGGACAAAGATTACAACAAAGCTGCTAATATCACCGTAATAGTGGCAGGAATATTGCTTTTTTCATGGTTTTTCTTCAAATACGCTTTGGGCGCCTTCATTCCGTTTTTTTTAGCGGCGGCAATAGCGGCGGTGATAGCACCGATATCGGACAAAATATCAAGCAAATTAAAAACTCCCAAAAAGCTGACCGCCGCAGTGCTCGCCATACTGTTTTTCTCGGTGCTTGCAACCCTCGTATATCTCGCAGGATACCGCCTCATTTCGGAAGCGGGTAATCTTATAGACCGTCTTTCCGACGATCCCGACGTTATAAGTAACGCTCTTGAGATCCTTACCGAAAAGATCAGCTCTATCGGAGCGCGATTCGGCTTTTTGAGCAAGCTCTCGGAATCCGAGGCGATACAAAAGCTGGGGCTTGACCTTGACAGGCTTCTCTCCGAGGCGGTAAATTCCCTGATGTCGTCACTCACGGGAACCCTTCCGTCTGCGGCACTCGGAATAATCGCCAAGGTTCCCGAGGTTTTCCTTTTTATTGCAGTGCTGATTATTTCCACGTTCTATTTCTGTACCGACAGAGACGCTCTTACCGACTCTCTGTCCTCTCTCCTCCCCGACAAATGGAGCGCAAAGCTCCCCCGCGTCAAAGCAAAGATCTCAAGCACGTTAAGAGGTTACCTGAAAGCATATCTTCTCATAATGCTCCTTACCTTTTGCGAAGTTTTCTTGGGTCTTTCGATCCTCGGTGTAAATTACGCGTTCATTTTAAGTATAATTATAGCGATCGTCGATATTCTGCCGATCCTCGGTACGGGAACGGTTCTCGTTCCGTGGGCGATTTTCTCGCTCGCCGTATCCGATTACAAGCTGGGCATAGGGCTTTTGATACTTTACGCCGCGGTATCGGTCATAAGGCAGGTGGCAGAGCCTAAGATCGTCGGCAACACTCTCGGACTCCATCCGCTGGCAACTCTCGCCTCGATCTATATCAGTGTCAAATTTATAGGCATATGGGGAATATTTATAGGCCCTATAGTAGCGCTCCTTATCGGCAATTTTTTCAAAAGCGACGAGCCTCTCAAAAAAGGAATACCCCAAAACGCTCCAGCGCAAAGCGCAAAAAAAGAGAAGGCTTAATACGCCTTCCCTTTTTTTGCTCTTCGTCAGTTCCTGGCAACGTCGCAGATCACGTCGGCGCATTTTTCAAGACCGATTGTGCCGCTATCCAACATCAGATTATAGTTTTCTATAAGTCCCCACTCTCGCATAGAGAAAGAACGGTAATAGACCCTGCGCTTGGTATCCATATCCTCGATCTTTGACTCTATCCTCTTTTCTCCCTCGCCGTAAAGCTCTCTTATACGGTCGGCGCGGAATTTTATATCGGCACGCACGAAAACGTGAAGGCAATCGGGGCGGTCACGCAGAATGTAATCCGCTCCTCTTCCTATTATTACGCAGTTGCCCTCGTCCGCGATCTTTTTTATGACTTCTATCTGCGCCAGATGAATACGGTTAGCAACCGACGCACGGCTGTCTCCGCCCGCATTTATGGCGATGGCGTAAAGCAAGCTGTTTTTATAAGTTGCGTATTCATCGTATTTTTCAACTATCTCTCTTGCGAAACCACTGGAGGCTACAACCTCATCAATTATCTCCGCATCGTAGAATTTATATCCAAGCTTTTCGGCAACCATCTTTCCGATCGCTCTGCCGCCGCTGCCGTATTCGCGGCTTACGGTAATAACACTCTTCATATCGTCGTACCTCCTATAGTGTTGAAACAGGATTTAAGTAACAAGATTATAGCATTTTTTGCAGATTTTGTCAATATATGCAAAAACAAAGTATCCGCAAAAACTTTTGCAAGAAAGCTCTTTATCTACTTTTGGTTTATTTTTCTATCTTTTGTTTATAAAACGCGGCAAAAACTCTTATTTTGTCGAAACTTTTTGTGCAGTCGATGCATGTCGATACCGCTCACAAAGGACAACTTGGGCAGAATAACCGCTCACAATTACTCACAAAAGCGGTTTTTCGGTCGTGCGATTTAAATTGACTTTGCTTCTCTGCCCTTGCTATAATTTTCTTAGGGTTTGCAGACACACCACATCGGCAACGCCGAAAAGAAAAAGGAAGGAAAAAAACACATGAACACGAAAACGAAAAAGAAGCTGATCATTATTCTGTCATCCGTATGCGGAGCGGTATTATTCTTGGCAATAGCTTTAGCGGCATGCGCCGGTATGACTATGAAAGCTCCCTCAGAGGAAGAATCCCTGACGGGCACGCTGGAGATCTCAACTCAGTTATCCCCATCGTCTCCCGAAACGGATGCCGCATCTGCCGAGAGCACGAGCGAATCACCGACCGAGACCGATCCCCAACCTACACAAACAGAGCCTATTGAAACCGAAGGAGAGACCGAAAGTCCTCTTCCCTCATTGAGCTTTAGCAGCAACGGAAACGGCACCTGCTCGGTCTCCGGTATAGGCACCGTTACCGATTCTTACGTATCAATCCCCCTCCAAAGCCCCAACGGCGAAGTTGTAACCGCAATTGACGAAAAAGCCTTCTTCGGCAATAAATTCATCAAAGCCGTAGACATACCGTCAACCGTATTTGATATCGGAGATATGGCATTTGCCGATTGTCCCGAGCTTATTTACGTATCGGTAAACGATACCAACAAATCTTTTATGGATATAGGAGGAATACTTTACAGCGCGGACGGCTCACGGCTTATTGCATATCCCGCCGCAAGCGGCGCATCAAGCATCTCTATCCCCGCATCGGTAAAGATCATCGCTCCTATGGCGTTTTACGGTTGCAACAATCTGAAGCTCATAAGCTTTGAAGGCACCGTTGAAGAGTGGAGCGGCATTTCAAAGGGAGATATGAATTACGGACTGTATTACACCTCAATAGTATGCAGTGATACCGAAAAATAAGAGCAAAAATATTATCTGAGCCTTGACAATTTTTCCAAAAAATGATATACTGTCTTTAATATAATACGCCGCAGAAGGCGAAAGGAAAGGATAATTATTATGTACGGAAAAAATGTATGGCTTATCGCCGACGGATTTATGAGCGACACTGAGAAGGGCGACCTTGTCAGCCATGAGGCAGTATGCGTTCTCAATCTTTCGGGCAAGGATGCCAATATCAATATCACCCTCTATTTTGAAAATGACGAGCCTATGCGCGGAATCCACGCAGTCTGCAAGCACGAAAGAACAAACCATATTCGTCTTGATAAGGTGATAACCGACGACGGCAGAAAGATCCCCAAGAACACCCCTTACGCGGTTCTCGTTGAAAGCGACCAGCCCGTAGTCGTTCAGGCTTCCCGTCTCGACGTTTCTCAGCCCGAATACGCTCTTATGACGACCATCGCATATTGATCCTTTATTTAAAAACGGCAAAGCCTCCCGTTTTTCGGGAGGCTTTGATTATTATAAACAGTTCAAAAAGCTTCTCTGTATCTGTAGAATAACAAATAAGTTTTATTTTGATAATATCGACAAATTTTTCCAAAAAATCACAAAAAAATCAGAAAAAGCTATTGATTTATCCATACAAAAGTGCTATACTTATGTCAGTACAAAATACAGTTTACACGAGGTGAACCAAAAATGACAGGCGCAAAAAGAAGACAGCACATTTTAGAGGAGCTTAACAAAGCAACAGGCCCCATCAATGCGACCAAGCTCGCAGAGATGAACGGCGTTACCAGACAGATCATCGTAGCCGATATCGCTCTTCTCAGAGCAGCGGGCAACAACATCCGCGCGGAGCACAAGGGCTACGTTCTCGACAAAGCCAACGACGAAATGAGAAAAAAGATCGTTTGCAAACACTCTAAGGAAGGCACTCTCGACGAATTCTACGCTATCGTAGATAACGGCGGTAAGATCCTCGACGTTCAGGTCGAGCATTCTATCTACGGCGTTATTTCGGCTGATATGTCCATATCCTCCAGATACGACGCAGACGAGTTCGTTCGCGAGGCTACCCAGACCGGAGCGACCCAACTGGCAGATCTTACGGGCGGAGTACACGTACACACTATCAGTGTCAAGGACGAAGCCGCTTTCCAGCGTATCTGCAAGAAGCTTACCGAGCTTGGTATTATCGTAGAGGACTGATCCAATAAAAAAGCAACGAACTCTGAAGTGAACCCCAAATAGTTCACAGAAAAGAAAAAGGCGCAACAAAGACAGGGAGAGGAAATTACCTCTTCCTGTTTTTGATTCTCGAAGTATTGTAAAAAATCAACCAATCTTCTACAAGTAGTAGATATTCTTCAAAA
>JAZMZI010000121.1:0-1501 GCA_045585895.1 Eubacteriales bacterium | reverse complement strand
CACGCCGAAAAGGAGGCTTCGCCTCTGCGGAGGCGACCAACGCTCCGCGCGTTGGATCAGCGGTCGCTTTTTGAGAAAAACTGCAAACTCGCAAGCGAGATTTGCTCGAGTTTGCAAGCAAACTCTGCGACGTAAAAACTTTCAAACGGCTTCGCCACTAAGCCACCGATAAATTGCAATTTATCCAAAAACCTCAGCAGCCGAGATAATGCGAACAACGTCCTCGTCGACCTTATCTCTGCCGTAAGCATCGAAAAATCTTTGACGGTATTCATCGGTTCCGAGATTAAACTTAAGCGTCCACGCGCCCCAATAAAGATCCACGTGTCGGTCACCCACGCCGCCGTTACCAAGATCGATAAAACCGCTGAATCGCCAATTATCAAGCATAATATTCGGCAAGCAAAAGTCTCCGTGAAGCAACGTGTCGTTTTTCAGAAGCCCTTTTTTCTCCTGTAAAACGCGCCATGCCCCGTCGGGGGTGCTCTTTTCGTCAAAAAACGAAATATCGCACTGCCCTGCCCTATAGTTTTTTTCAGCGGTGGCAAGATAATTTTCAGTATGGTTCATAATCGGACAACCCGAAAAATCTGTCTCGTGCAACTCACGCAGCTTGGTGGCAAGCAGATCACAGAGCCGCCTAGGCTCGGCAAGATAGTCGGTGTGAGTGCAATCCTCGCCCTTGACACAAGCCGTCAGTAGGAAATCCATCTCTCCCGACGAGTATTTCACCACTTCGGGACCTCCAAGCCCCTTTTTGAAGAAAAAATCGTCCATCAAAGCTTCTTTTTTGAGGCTACCTCTTGTCGAGGTCTTCAAATAAAGACCTCCGTCAACGTCGAGAAAATAAACTCTCGCTTCCGGCGAGCAACTACTGTCGTAAACAATAGCTCTCTCCAAAAACGGGTGAAATTCCTCGGGAAAATCCTTAAAATTTATATCAATTCTCGTTCTTTTCATCAGAATTCGCAGAAAAATGCTCTTTCAAGATTGGCGGTGTTAGGCTTATGAAGCGAGATCATTCTCTTGCCCTCAAGGGTGGTAAATACCATAGCGTGGCCGCCATCGAAGTCGAATCGGCTGCCACCGTGACGCCATTCGCCAAGGAGAGAGTCAGCCTCCGCTTCAAGCACCAAGTATCTTCCCTTGTAGAAGCTTGACCAGATCATTCTGACCTTTCCCTCCTCCTGCCAGAGGAAGGGACCGTCGGTAACGTAGGTGCCCCTGCCCGCGTGAAGCTCGCTGACGTCGGGATTGTCGCTTGCCCTGAAGAGCAGCTTGGGCTCACCTGCAGGAGATACAAGATCGGCGGTCAGCGGCATCGCCCAGATCTCGCCGTTCTTTATCTGCACCCACTCATGGCAGAATACCATATAAGGCTGACCGTTCTCAACGAAAAGCGTTCCGTCAAGGCATTCCCAATCTCGGGGAGTTATAGGCTCCTTTGTCAAGGGAACAAAGTGTCCGTTGGGGGAAGTCGGAGGCCAAGCGGTCTTAGGAA
>JAZMZI010000120.1:0-38535 GCA_045585895.1 Eubacteriales bacterium | reverse complement strand
TATAATGTCGAAATCCGCCGATTTTTCGGCGGATTTCCTCATTTTGTGTGGCTTTTTAGACGCGTTTTGGCTCTCTGGCGTACTCCTGTACGCCTACGAGAACCAAACCACGCCTTCTGCATCTAACTGAGCCAGCCCCTTAAGAGTTTTATTCGTAAATGGGCGCTGCGTTGGATACGATAAATTCGTTTACCTTATCCCAGAGCGCCTGTTCCTTTATCATTCTTTCGCCAAGCTCTGCAACTATCTGCTCTGCGGTAACGTTGTATCCTTGAGAGTTATAGTAATCAACGTAATACTGAATTGCACTCTTGTAATCTTCGTCGGTAACGGTAAGCTTTTCGTTTTGCGCTATTGCGTGGAAGATAAGATTTTGTTTGACGTCAGACTTGGCGTAGTCAAGCGTAACTTCCTTCCAATCCTCGCCTTCGTTCAGTCCGAGATAGGCTGTAACGAATTCGTCAAGGGAAGCAAAGCTGATTCCGTACATCTCATAATACATTTTGTAATATTCATACTGTTCAACGTACGAGTTATAGTAGTAGTCAAGCTCGCTTTGAGGATATTGCGTCACGGTCGCGTTATCGATAAGATCGGTCCAGACCGCATTGAGTATCTCGCTCTTTTTAGCTTCGGGAAGATGCGTTTCTTTGAGATATTTTTCAAAATCGGCTTTAACGTCGTCGTTATCGGTGGTATATCCGAGAATTTCTGTAATAAACTCTTCGGTGTATTCTGCGGGTGCCATTTCGTCGATGTATTCGATATATACCTTGAAAACTACCGCTTTGCCCGCCATTTCGGCACTGTGATAATCCTCGGGGAAGGTGACGTGAAGGTCGTACGTGTTGTCTCTGCCGGTCTTACAGGGAACGAGACCGATAAGTCCTTCCTCAAAGCCGGGGATAAATTCTCCCGAGCCTATCGTGAGCATATAGGGATCTGCATCGTCCATATTGGAGCCGCCCGCAAATTTTTCTCCGTCCAGCCATCCTTCGTAATAAATTGCAACGGTGTCGCCGTTTTCGATAGCCTTGTCAACTATTTTGTTTCCCGTGCTCTCGGCGTAGGCGTTGCAGAGAAGCTGTATGTATGCGGTTACCGCTTCGTCGGTGCCGTTAAGATATGCGGGGAGCTTTATTGAGACGTTTTTGTATAAAGCGTCGTTGACCGAAACGTATTCTGACAGATTCGAATTTGCATAATCAAATCTCGTTTCTGTTTCGTTACTTTCGGAATCGTTGGTCTCGGGAGCGCTGGACTCTGGAGCGTTAGTCTCTGGAGCGCTGACCTCGGGATCGCCGGTCTCGGGATCGCCGGTTTCGGGAGTGCTGTCCCCGTCGTCATCGGTTTCGGTGTCGTCTGCCTCGTCGTCTGCCTTGTCGTCTTTACTGATGTCGTGTGTTTGCTCGTTTTTGCCATTTAAAGAGTTCTGCGTTTCCTCGGAGAATATCTCGGTCTCCTGATTATTAATGACTTCTTTAAATATCTTAAATATTGTTGTGCAGGAGGAAAATAAAGCGGTCGTCAGAAGCACCGTAAGAGTCAGCGTCAGTGCTTTGAATCCAAATCTTTTCATAATCTGCCCTTTCGATCAAAACAAATTTATTCGTAAGTGGGAGTGCAGTTAGCAGCAATAAAGTCGTTTACCTTTTGCCAGAGAGCCTCTTCCTTGATCATTCTCACGCCGAGGTTTTCCTCAATGTCCTTAGCGGTGATCTCCTGTCCTTGAGACTGTTTGGAGTAATAGTCCACGTAATACTGAAGGGCGTTCTGATAATCGGTGTCGGTAATGACAAATCCTTGTTCTTGAGCAATTGCGTGGAAGATAAGATTCTGCTCTATATCCACCTTGCACTGCTCACGGGTAGCTTCTTTCCAGTCTGCGTTCGCTTCAAGACCGAGATATGCGATAACGAATTCGTCAAGGGTGTTAAAGGTAATATTATACTGAGCGTAATACGTGCGGTAGCTTTCATACTGCTCAAGGTATGCGTCGTAGAAATAATCAATCTCGCTTTCGGGATAATGCAATATTACCGAACCGTTAGTAAGATCCAGCCAGATCGCGTTAACGATTTCGTTTTTCTTCATTTCGGGGAGATACTCTTCCTTGAGGTGCTTTTCAAAAGCCGCCTTGACGTTGGTCTCGGTGGTGGTGTAACCGATGGTCTTGGTGATGAACTCGTCGGTGTACTCTGCGGGAACCTTTTCCTGAATATATACAACGTATACCTTGAAAACTACTGCCTTGCCCGCAAGATCGGCGCTGTGGTAGCTTTCGGGGAAGGTGACGTTAAGGTTAAAGGGGCTTTCTTTGCTGGTAGTGTTGGGAACAACCCCGATAAGGCCGTCCTCAAATCCGGGAATGAAGGTGCCCGAGCCGATTTCAAGTATATAGGGGGATTCGTCGCTCATGTTGGAGCCGCCGTCAAACTTGGTGTCACCGAGCCAGCCCTCGTAATAAATAGCAACAGAGTCGCCGTCTTTGATAGGCTGATCGACTATCTTTTTGCCTGTGCTTACCGCGTGGGTCTTGCGGAGAAGCTGAATGTATTCGTTCACTGCCTCGTCGGAGCCGTCGAGATATGAGGGGAGCTTAACGGTGGTGTTCTTGTAAAGGTCTTCGTCGACAGCTACGTATTTCGACATATCCGAGTTCATATAGTCGAATCTGCCGTCTGCGTCCACCGCCGCTTCGGGGAGATCGTTTCCCTCGTCATCGTTGTTCCGAACTATCCAAATTACGGCAACGGTAGTTGCTATGGCGACGACTGCCGCGACTATGGCGATTATTATCCAAAGCTTTTTGCTCGGAGCCTTTTTCGTTTTGTCTGCCGTTACGTCTTGGTTGCTGACCGATACGGTGTATTTTGCGTTTTTATTCTTCGTACTCATGGTTATTCCTTTCGAGTTTTTTTCAATACTAATATATAATAAACGATTTTTGACGTGAAATCAAGTACATTTTGAAAATTTTCTCCCCGTTTCGGCATATTGTTGACACAACGCGTTAAAAGTGCTATAATATTTAAGGTGATTTTTTGGGAAAGGAGTTGATATTTTGTATAACGCGGAGACGATATCCGAGCTTGTCGGAAAAAAACTTAACGTTGAGATCTTTGACGTTATCGACTCCACCAACGCTTACGCTAAAAAAAAGGCGGCGGACGGTGAGTGGGATCATACGCCTGTGCTGATAATCGCGCGTGAACAGACCTCGGGCAGAGGAAGAATGGGACGCAGCTTTTTAAGCAGAGAAGACCGCGGAATATTTATGTCGCTCCTTTGCTTTACGGACAAGCCTTTGGCGGATGCGGTCTCGATAACCACCGCGGCGGCGGCGATAGTTGCGCGCGAGATAGAGGCTGCCTGCGGAAATCCCATGAAAATAAAGTGGGTAAACGATATATACAACGACCGCGGTAAGGTGTGCGGAATACTGGCGGAGACGGTGTTTTTGGAAAATACTCTCGCTATCGTTATAGGTATCGGAATTAACACGGGAGAGGATGATTTCCCACCCGAGCTTCGCAATATTGCGTCGTCGGTAGGGAATATTGAAGGAAAAGAGGACGTATTGATATCGGGGATAGTGAGAGGACTTCTCGATCACTTGAAGCATCCCGACAACAGAGAATATATGACCGAATATCGCAAGCGCTTTATGCTTGAGGGGGAGAAGGTTGTTCTGCTTTCGGGCGGCGAGGAGATAGGCAAGGGAATCGTCGTCGGTGTTGACGATGACGGAGGACTGGTCTATATCCCCGAAGGGACGAGAGATACCGTTACGCTTCGCTCGGGTGAGGTAAGCGTCAGAAAAAAGATATAATAAAAAGAGAACGTTTCGGGTATACCGTTCGTTCTCTTTTTATTCTTCTGCGATATTTATTACTTTAAGTCCCTTTGTTAAGGCGTAATTAAAGGTGTACGCCGTTCCGCCGCGGCTTTCGGTGAGGTAGGCTATGCAGACCTGACTTCCGTTTACCAATCTGCGGTTTCTTTCGTGCATACACCAGGACGTGTAGCAATCGGTAACGTATTCCGCGGAGTTTGCCTGGGACAGAATATAGGCGTAGACCTTTTTTTCTTCCTCGGTCCAGCTTGCGGACTGATTGCGGCAGGGAAGGACCAATTCAAGCCTTATATGAGGATATTTTTCCTTTAATTCAAGGACGCAGAGCGCAGCCACGGTGTCAAAGCCGATGGCTCCTCCCGCTCTGAAACGGCGTGCACCCTTTTTGATAAGCTCTTCAAGCGTAGCCTTCAGCTTTGTGGGAAGCAGGAGCGCGTTGCTTTTGCGAATAAATCGGTGCCCTGTAAAGCACACGGTTTCGACGTTGCCCAAATTCATATCGTTTTGCGCCATAAGAGCACCTCCTTTTCGTCTTTATTAGAATTATAGCACGGATGTTCGCATTTGTAAAGGGGTTTTGGAAAAAATTTCTCAAAAACTTTTCGACAAGATTTGCTTTTGGGGCGAAGGGATGGCATAAATCGTTTGACAAAGTTTTATAAAATGCGTCAGGATTCTTTTGAAAGAGAGGAGAAACGAGCCGCGTTTTTATCTTTACCGCAAAACGAAAGAAAAACCGACAAAAAACCTTTTAATAATCGTGATAGAAAGCGACCTTTTTCGCGGAGCTCGGCTATTATAATATACGTATATCGAAAATTTTTAAAGCACAAATATCTTTCGATAATAAACGCTGAATTGACGAAAAAGAGGATCGAAAAATGGACGCAAACGAAAAAAAACGAAGTGAAAATAACAAAGGAGGAGCAAAAGGATTCAAGCGCATAGCTTCAGATCTCAGGGATAAGCTTTCCGAAAAAGGTGAGCGCGAGGTCAGGGAGAGGCTCAGAAGAGTGGTGAATTTTGCCTTAACGGTGGGAGTTGCCTATCTGCTTGGACTGTGGGAGGCGCCTTTTTCGGCTTTCCCTTTATCATTAGCGCTTATCTGCTCGGCGCGGAAGCATCTTATAGCCGTTTCTTTGGGAATTCTATTGGCAAGCTTTTCGGGATTGCCCGAGACATACGGCTTTACATGCGTGGCGATCATTTTCGTAAGGGTACTGATCGCCCTGCTTCCCGTGATTTTTTCCGATACGTCGGTAAGGAAAAAATCCAAAAGCAAAAGTATAATACCTTATAAGACCGACGCCGTTGATCAAACGCGAGAGGAAGAAAAGGAAAAGAATTACATAGAGGACGGTCTTAGCAGACTTTTCAGCGAAAAGCTTTACGTCAAGGAGTTGATCGCAACCTCGGGAGGTCTGCTTTGCGGCGTGTTTTTGATGATAGCCGACAAATTTTCATTTTACAGTCTTATAACTACTCTTATTCTTACCGCCTCCGCGCCTCTTGCCTCTCTTGCGCTCGGAGGAGTGTACGGAGAGGAGGAGTATAAGAAAAATTGGTATTCGTCGATATCGATCGGGGCCGTAATATTTTTTGCACTTTCCGCCTCCGCAGGGCTTAAAGCGTTGGGCATGCCGATGGCGCCCTGTCTCGCCATGCTGATAACCCTTTACGTCTGTTCGGGAAAGGGAATAGTTCTGGGGTGTGGGGCTGCGCTTGTTTGCAGTCTTGCCTTTGACCCGACATACGCTCCGTTGCTGGTCATCAGTGCCGCGCTCTTTTGTCTTATTTCGGCGGTAAAGCGAAATGCCGGTATCGTCGCGGTCTGCGCCATTATCGTGGTATGGTGCTATTATATCGGGGGCGAAAGAGGGCTTCTGGGAGTTTTACCTCCGATGCTTTTGGCGATCCCCATATATATGGTGGCGGATAAATACAGAGAGATGATGAATGCGCCATATCGCAGAGATGCCGTAGCAGACGGTATCTATTTTGCAACTGCCGTCACCGAAAAAAGTAAAAACGAGGCGGTGAGAGAGAGGCTTTCCATGTTATCCGATACTTTTTCCTCTCTTTCGGATACCTTTTATACTCTGAGCAACCGTTTTCGCCGCTCCGACGCCCTTGGAATCAGAAAAATAACCGACTCATCCTTTGAAAAGGTCTGTGAGGGTTGCAGAAACCGCGAGAGATGCTGGGGGAGTGAGCTTTCGGATACGCTGGAGGCGATCAAGCGCGTGACCGCCTGCCTTCATACCTCGGGGGCGGTAACCGAGAACGAGCTTCCCGAAAAATTCGCTTCGGAGTGCATAAGGCTGGACAAGCTTATTGCGGAGGTCAACGGTGCTACGAAAAGGATCACCGAGGATATAATAAACGGCGGAAGAGCTAACTTTTTCGCAACCAATTACGACGATATAACCGCTATTTTAAAGGATGCCTTGAATAACGACTCCGAGGAATACGAATGCGATCTCAAGGCGGGAGATCAGATCTACGACTACCTCTGTTCCAAAGGCATACGTTCGGGAGGCGTGGTAGTCTATGGAAAACGGTGCGCTCACGTGGTGGCAAAAGGAGTATCGGGTATTGACAGTATCAGCGGAGAGCTTTCGGGAGAGCTTTCGCGCAGAATAAGTGAAATACTTGGATGCGAGATGGGAGAGCCTGCTGTCAGGATCAGCGAGGACGGAAATGTGATGCTTTTTTCGTCGAAGCCTAAAATAAAGGCAAGCTGCGCCCACGGAAGACTGTCGAGATCGGGAAAGGAGTGGTCGTCGCTTGACGACGGCAAGGACGAGCTTTATGTAGACCCGTTTGAAGAAAAGGAAGAGACCTGCGGCGATATGACCGACGCGTTTATAACCGACAATTCCTATTTTTATTCGCTCATAAGCGATGGAATGGGCAGCGGAGCCGAGGCGGCATATACCTCGGGTGTTTCGGCTATGTTTATACAAAAAATGCTTACGGCGGGCAACCGCGCCGACACGACCATAAGGATGCTCAATAACGTGATACGCTCGGAAAACACGGGCTGCGGAAGCGAGTGCTCGGCTACGGTTGACCTGCTCGAGCTTGACCTTATGAGCGGTACGGCGGCGTTTATCAAGAGCGGAGCCGCGCCCACATATATTGCGCGTGAGGGAACTGTCTACAAAATAAGCTCAAGGACTATGCCCGTGGGTATCATCAAGGATGCCGACGCGCGAATTACTAAATTCGACACCAAAAAGGGCGATATAATCGTTATGATGAGCGACGGCTGCTGTCACGACAGCGAGGATTGCCCGTGGCTTGTGGAGTACCTTTGCGCTTATATGACGAAAGCTAAAAAAACGGTTGCCGTGGGGGAGGAGCTTTGCGAGAGGCTTAAAGAGGAAATACTCCGCGAGGCGGTTAAAAATGCGCCCGAGGGAGAGGAGAGAGACGATATTTCGGTTTCCGTCACTGTGGTTGGATGATAAATAAACTTGTCCGATATTTGCAGTTGATTTTGCGCGGATCTTGTGCTATACTAAAATAACAAGAGACGAACGGAGGTGCAATATGTCGGACATCGATGCTTATACCGGAAAAAATATAGCCGATAGATTGGACGGTATCGAAAAAGAATGTTACCTTGCCGCTTGGGAGTGGATGGAGTACGGTTGGGGTGATAACGTAGAGTTTCAAAGAATGGATCATCACGTTTTGCTCTGCGACGAGACGAGAGAGCATCTTTACGGCGGAGACGTGCCGAGGTGCAGATATATAAGAGGCACTCGCCCCGTTCTTGACAAGATAGGCGACGAGATATGCGAAGGCTTGACATCCGAACGCGATAAGGTGTTGGCTATTCTTTGCTATATCCGCGATATGCACGAAAAGACAGGCGGAGCCGATTATTTTTACGGCGGCACAGAAGAGGAGCTTATTAAAAAAAGCGAGTGGTTCTGTGAGAGAGTTGCCAGAGTTATGGTTGCGCTCTGCGAAACGCAGGGGATTTCGGGGCGGATTGTTTTCCACGTTGGCGCGGGACACGTTACCAACGAGATATATCTTGAAGGCGGTTGGGGATATTTTGACCCAAGATGCGGAATGTTCTGCGTTGACGAAAATAACAGATTTATGTCCGTTGACGAGATCGTAAAAGACAGAGAGGCTATCTACCGTCAGCCTAAATGGGTCACCGACTATCACGCGAAATATTGGAGTCTTGATTACCGTCAGCACCGCAATTATCATTTCTGCTTCAATCCTTACGAGTTGCAGTGCATTGGCGATTACTCCCTTGCCGATGCCGATAAATATAATTTTGAATGGGTCAGACCCTATGCGGGCGGCGGCAATATCCGTACTCCGCAGGACAGATACGCAGAGACGGGTCTTATGATGCTAATACGTTGAATTCTTTTGAAAAACCTCTTTTTTGAAGAGGTTTTTCTTTCGTTTTTTGCTTGACAAAAAATACCTTGTAGTTTATAATATAAAATGAGATGTTATTTTGACTCCAAGGAGTAATAAAAATATGACGAATATTCCCGAAATATACGGATGTATGGTGTTCAATGATGCGGTAATGCGCCAGAGACTTCCCAAGGACGTTTACAAATCCCTGACCGAGACTATCCAGACGGGTAAGATGATAGACGTTTCTATCGCCAACGTGGTAGCAAACGCTATGAAGGACTGGGCAACCGAGAAGGGCGCCACCCACTATACTCACTGGTTCCAGCCCTTGACCAGCGTGACGGCAGAGAAGCACGATTCCTTTATCTCTCCCATAGGCGGAGATAAGGTAGTCATGGAGTTCTCGGGCAAGGAGCTTATAAAGGGTGAGAGCGATGCTTCGTCCTTCCCCTCGGGCGGTCTTCGAAAGACCTGTAACGCGCGAGGCTATACCGCGTGGGATCCCTCGTCCTACGCCTTCATAAAGGACGGAACTCTTTACATACCTACCGTTTTCTGCTCTTATACGGGAGACGCGCTTGATACCAAGACCCCGCTTCTGCGTTCGATGGACGCGGTCAGCGAGCAGTCGTTGCGTATTCTTCGCCTTTTCGGTGACAATACTGCCACAAGAGTACACACCTCGGTCGGCGCGGAGCAGGAATATTTCCTTATAAATAAAGAGTATTACGACAAAAGAGACGACCTGCTCTATACGGGCAGAACTCTTTTCGGCGCGCCTGCGCCCAAGGGTCAGCAGCTTGAGGATCACTATTACGGACACCTCAAGACAAAGATAGGCGCGTATATGGAGGAGCTTGACCGTGAGCTTTGGAAGCTTGGTATAAATTCCAAGACAAAGCACAACGAGGTTGCTCCCTCTCAGCACGAGTTAGCTCCCATATTTGCCAATACCAACGTGGCGGTAGACCAGAATCTGATTATAATGGAGACGATGAAAACCGTTGCGGAGAGACACGGTCTCGTTTGTCTGCTCCACGAAAAGCCTTATGCGGGCATCAACGGCTCGGGTAAGCACAACAATTGGTCGATAGGCACGGATACGGGCAAAAATCTGTTGAATCCCGGTAAGAATCCCGCTTCTAACACGCAGTTTCTTATTTTCTTGGCGGCGGTCATAAAGGCTGTTGACGATTATCAGGATCTTATACGTCTTTCTGCGGCAACTCCCGCAAACGACCACCGTTTGGGCGCTGACGAGGCGCCTCCCGCTATCGTTTCTATGTTCCTCGGTGACGAGCTTGAGGAGCTTATCGACGCAATAGCCGACGATTCCGATTATATCGACAGGGATAAGAGAACTATGGATTTGGGCGTTCCCAGCGTTCCTACCTTCCGCTACGACTCCACTGACCGCAACCGTACCTCGCCCTTTGCGTTTACGGGAAATAAGTTTGAGTTCAGAATGGTGGGTTCGTCCCAAAATATTGCCATGGCAAACGTAATGATAAATACCGCGGTTGCCAAGGTTTGCAAGGATTTCGCCAACTGTCTTGAAGGCTGTGCCGATCTTGAGGCTTCGGCGAGAGCGCTTATCAAAAAGACCTTTAAGGAGCACCGCCGCATTATATTCAACGGCAACGGCTATTCCTCAAAGTGGCCCATTGAAGCCGAAAAGAGAGGGCTTCTCAATCTCCGCACCAGCGTTGACGCATTTGCTTGTCTTACGGAGCAGAAGAATATAGATCTGTTCACCGAATTCGGCGTAATGAGTGAGGTCGAGCTTCGCGCAAGAGAGGATATTCTCTTCGAGAATTATTCGAAGGTCATCGATATAGAGGCGAAGACCATGGTAGATATCGCGAATAAGAAGATCGTACCCGCGGTCGAAGAATATATCGGTCAGCTTGCCGAGATAGCAAAGAATAAGATAAAGGTTCTTGATAACCCCAACGGTGCAAGACTTGAAAGATCTATTATTCTTAAGCTTTCCGATCTTAATTCCAGAGCGTACGAGATTGCGGAAAAGCTGAAGGCTGCGGCAGATTCCGCTTATGCCGAAAGAGCGAGGACCCGTAAGTATATGGATTCTGCTTTGGCGTATAAGAACAACGTAATTCCGCTTATGGTCAAGCTCCGCGAGGCGGTAGACGAGATGGAAGGAATCGTTCCTTCGGCTCTCTGGCCTCTGCCCTCATACGGCGAAATGACTATGAAGCAGTAATTTATAATTAAATAAAAACGAAAGGAGAACAGATGTGAAAAGACTCTTAGCCTCAGTGCTTGTAGCCGTAATGCTGTTCTCCCTTGTTTGTTGTAACGAGGGAGACGTTGAAAACGAGGTCACTTCAGATTTAAACATCGGAGGACAGACCGAGAGCACAGGCATTGGCGCTGCAACCAACGGCAACGGAGAATCAAGTGTCGAAACGAGCGCCGAATCGAGCGCAGAATCGAGCGCAGAATCAAGTGCAGAATCAAGTGCAGAATCGAGTGCAGAATCGAATTCCGAAACGAGTTTCGAAACAAGTTCCGAGTCAAGCGGCGAAACGAGCAGTGAAACGGAGGAAGATATGATATTTCCAAACGACGGGGCAAACGTAATACTTGCCAACGACGACGTTTACGGTTGGTGGGACGGGTATCATTACAAAAAGACGGGATATTCCGAACCCTTTTACCTCCATCAGGATATTTATTATCCCGTTCCCGTGGAATTTAAATGGGAAGAGGATGAGAATGCCGATTATTACAGACTGTTCATATCCACCGACGAGAGCTTTTCGGCAGATAAGACGGAAAGCTATCTTATAGATACCAATTCACTGTCTTTGGATCATCTCTTCGTCGGCACGAAATATTATTGGCAGGTCTTCTGCACTTCCGTCGAGGGAGATGACCTTAAAGAAGTAAATTGGCAGGCAGTCGCTCCTCGCAGCTTCACTACCGAAAGAAGCCCCAGATGTCTCAGGATAGACGGTGTAAGCAATACGAGAGATATCGGCGGAACGCTTATTGCGGGCAACAAGAGAGTCAAGCAGGGAATGATCTACCGCGGCGGTAAGCTTGAGGGCATTACCGAGGAAGGTAAGGAGTATTTTATCAACTACTTGGGGGTAAAGACCGATCTTGACCTCCGTACCCCCGGTGAAGGCGGAGCGGGAAACGGTTCTCCTTTGGGAAGCGATATAAATTACGTTAATATCAACGGCAGATACTATTTGGGTAGTATGGGAATAAACACAGACGAGGGAAAGGCGGTATTTGCGCAGGAAATAAGACTTTTTGCCGATCCCGATAATTATCCCGTATATATCCATTGTTCTCTCGGACGTGACAGAACGGGAACGCTTGCTTTCGTGATCGAGGCGCTTCTGGGTGTAAGCACGAATAGTCTTATAATGGATTACGAGCTGTCGGTGTTCTCCGTAACGGGTACTTCGGATAATGTAGGTGTTGCGGCAACGAAGAATAACATTCTTGCAACCTTCAATTATATTAACGATAACTACGAGGGAGCGAGTTTTTCCGCAAAGACCGAGGCGTATCTGCTCGATATAGGAATCACGGAAGAAGAGATAGCGGCTATCCGAACCATTATGACGGAGGAGGTAGAGTGATATGAAAACCAAATTGTTCGTAGCGATAGCGCTTTGCATTTCCACTCTTCTCTTTAGCTTCGGCGCGTGGGCTGCGGGAGACGGAAACGGTGACAGCTCCGATCTTCAAGAAACCGACGTTCAAACCGAATCCGCTACCGACACGGAAATGGGAACGGAACCCGAAACGGAGATTGAAAAACCTGGTTGGGACGAAATACCTTACGGTGAATTTCAGACCGCATTCAAGCCCTACGGCTACAAATCCTTTGATATAATGAACCGGGAAGAAGCCGAGGCGGCGGGAGTGCCCGAAGGATACAGCGGCTACGTTGTAAGATTTGAGGGAACCGCAAGCGGAGTGGGAATGGGACTTGACTTGACGAAATACCGCGTTAACGATATTGAAAGCATAACCTTCCGAATATGGTGTCCCGCGGGCACTAAAAGCAACGGCGTCCGTCTGACGAATACGTCTACCGATTCCTGGATCATGCTCGCAGACCCCGGCTCTACCGAGGAGTGGGTGGAGGTCGTACTTTCAGAAAATAGTAATTTTAATGCGGCGCCCAAAGATTTCAGCGCGTTTGACGACGGAACGGGATACTGCAAGAGAGTCAATTTCGTTATAAGAAGAGACGGCACGGGCAATACCGTTGCTTATATCGACAGCATTACCGTGAAGCTCAGAGATCCCGATAGCGTTCCTCCCGTTATCGAATACGACGGCGAGACGCTTATAGACACCACCGCAGGCAAAGTGTTTTCAATTGATATTACCGCATACGACGAGTATGATAAAGCTTATATCGCTCCCGAATATATCTTTTCGGAGGGCGCGGTCGATGAAAACGGGCTTCTACTTGAGGGCGAGCATACCTGTACGGTGAGGTTTACCGATTATGCGGGAAATTCTTCAAGCATAGAGTTCTATTTGGACGTAGAACCTCGGGACGTGACTGCTCCGAAGCTTAGTTATGTACCCGACAAGATCTATGCCAACTCGGGAATGAGATTTTTGCTTGAGATCACTGCCACCGACGACCGCGACGGCGATTGTGACGTAGCTATGGTGTGGAGCGAGGGCGCGTTTGACCGCAGGGAAAGATTCGTTGAAGGAGAGCACACTTTAACGGTCAGTGCCACCGATACTACGGGTAATAAGATCGAAAAGATCATCCCCGTATCAGTTACGGGCGGACTTCCTATGGTAGAATAAACGAAGGGTCTGTCTCATTAAGCGCAGAAAAAAGTCACATTTAAAAGAAAAGACAAAATCAAACTTAAAAATATTGTTTTTGCCTTTTTAAACGTAGAAATCCGCCTTTTTTTAGGCGGATTTCCTCGTTTTATGTGGATTTTTATCTGCGTTTTGGCTTTCCGGAGTACTCCTGTACGCCGACGAGAACCAAAACGCGCCTTCTGCATCAAAATGTCACAGTCCCTTGCTTTTTGAATTGTTAATAGGAGCGCCAAGCTCATCATAGAGGTAAATTATTAATTTATTACTCCACTGTTCGCTAACTATACGAGTGCCTTCGAGTGTGTAATTGCCTGCCCCTCGAAAAAAGAGAGCAATAGTAATCTGAACTGTATTGTGTCAAAAGAATCCTGCAATAAAACAATAAGTTCCAATTGTAAAAAAGAAGCCATATAAACACATATAGATGACTCTTAATGTTTCTAATTTTCCCCTCGAACTAAACCAAGCTTTAAGGGGGTTAGCACCACGTGTCTTTTTTAATGCTAATATTGCCTCTATCCACATAATGCCTGAAAAAAGAAACATTCCTCCCGAGATTCCGTTACGCAAGAAAAACGAAACTATCATCAATATTGCCGAAATAATTATCGGCGTATAATTTAATATTTTATTTTTCATATATCATAGTTCTCCTCTAAGCTGGCCTAAATCGTCGTAAGTATATTTCGTTATCTTATTTAAATTATCGACGATTTGAGTTATATTACCGTTGCTGTCGTAGTAAACAAGTATGAAGACGGATGATTAAAATATTTTTTCTATTTCATCAAATCCTTGCTCTTTCAGCCAAATGTTTATCATGGATTTTTCAAATGGTACATTCAACTCCGCTTATAAATTGTTGCAATAATTTTTCATATTTTTTTTCATCTGATAACATATTCATCCTCCCATTCTGTTTATTACATCCCATCCAAATATATACTGATATTGAAATGATTTCCCAGTTAACCAATCTCTTACAGTTAAGCCCTCAGTAAAAGATGGTTTTGAATTATAATATGCTGTAATTTTACTATGAACACCGGCATCAATCGGGATTAGATTATTAGTATTATGAATTGAATATGGTGAAAATCCTGATCTCTCGACCTGCTCGTCTCATTTTTCGTTATTTTTTAAATTCTTCAAGTCCTTTTCTGCCCGTATCCGTAACGGGGCGGATCCATTTGCCCGTTGCCCAATAAATAATACAGAATATTGTTTTGGGAACGTCCTCGCAGAGGTACATTACGGCATAGACCGCAAGGAAAGGGAGATCCCACACGAAAGCGGCGATAAAGGTCATGGGAACCGAGAAGCACCATAGGGCTGCTATCTCGATTATCATTCCCATAGCAGTGTCTCCGCCCGGTCGGAATATGCCGACTACGGTAAGATAGGGAACGTTTCGCACGATTATCCAAACGGCGTAAATGACTAAAATCCATTCGGCAGTACCTATGGTGTATTCCGAAATGTTTTCGCCAAGATTAAAGACCGACACCAAGGGAGAACGGAGAAGAACCACCGAGCCGCCTACGATTACCGAAACCATTGGGAAAAGAGCCATAAAGCGTTTGGAATCTCGGATACCCTCGCTGATATCTCCCGCGCCCACGTTCTTTCCCACCATTACACAGCAGGCGTTGCAAAGCCCCAGGAAAAAGCAGAACGCGAAGTTTTCGAAGGTTTTGACGATGGTGACCGCCGCGTATTCCTGATGCCCTATGTTGGCGAAGATCGCGTTATAGGCAACTGTCCCCATTCCCCACATGGTCTCGTTGATGATAACGGGGGATGCCTTTTTGAAAAACTCACCGATAGTCTTGCCGTTGAAGGATAGATAATCCTTTAAGGGGGCATACAGGATGTTTTTACTTATTATCGAGAACAGGATTATAAGAATAGGACCCATCCACGCGGATATTGCCGTTGCCATTGCCGCGCCCTTGACACCAAGACCTGCGGGGAAGATAAGAACGTAGTTCAGTCCCACGTTAAGAATCGCGCTGATTCCCGAAACCGCCATTGGAAGTTTAGGATGCTCGGCAGAGCGGAGAATTGAGCCTAAAATGTTGGTAAGAGCCAAAGCCGGGTAGGAGAGGCAAGCGAATCTGAGATAAAGTGCGCCTTTTTCTACCACCTCGGGGGTCTTATTGAATACTTTGATTATTTCTTCGGGGATTATTGCCGCCGCAAGCAAAAAGAGAAGAGACAAGATAAGTCCAGAGCATACCGCGATGCCCGACACTCTATGTATTCCCTTTAGATTCCTGTCTCCCCAATACTGGGAGACGAACACCGCCGCGCCCGAGCTGATGCCGAAGAGCACCATTGAGAAAAGCCAGCTCCATTGTCCTGCCATTCCCGTAGCCGAAAGCTCGAATTCTCCAAGCTGACTTACCATAAGGGTGTCGATAAGGCTGAAGGATGCGGCGAGCATATTCTGTAGAGCGATAGGTATCGCCAAAGAAAGGGTTATTTTCCAAAACCCCTTGTCCCATAAGGACAAGGGGAGCTTTTTTGTGTTGATGTTCATTTGTGTTTGATCAAAAATTATTTTCCGCCGCCAAGCTGTTCCTTGTGGTACTGGAGCGTATAGAGGCGGTAATAATTGCCCTTGTTAAGAAGCAACTGGTTGTGGTTGCCTTGTTCGACTATTTTACCGTGAGAAAGAACGATGATATTATCCGCGTGCTGAATGGTGGAGAGACGGTGCGCGACCATAAGCATAGTGCCTATGTTCATCATCTTTTCAAGAGAGTCCTGAATAAGTATCTCGGTCTCGGTGTCTATGTTTGCGGTCGCCTCGTCGAGTATCATAACGGCGGGTTTGTGAATGATCGTTCTTGCAAAGCTTATAAGCTGTCTTTGTCCTGCTGAGAAGTTGTTTCCTCTCTCACGCACTACTTCGTCAAGTCCGTCCGAGAGCTTATTTATAAAGCTGTCGGCGTTTACGTACTTGCAGGCTTCCTGTACTTCCTCGTCGGTGACACCCTCAAGACCCAACGTGATATTGGAGCGTATCGTTCCCGAGAAGAGGAAGACGTCCTGAAGCATCTGACCGAAGTGACGGCGGAGCGAGCTTATTTTGATCTTTTTGATATTGATACCGTCGATAAGTATTTCGCCCTTCTGAATATCGTAATTTCGGCATATAAGCGAGAGGATCGTGGTCTTACCCGAGCCGGTAGAGCCTACAAAAGCCACGGTATCGCCTGCGTTTACCTTGAAGGAAACGTCCTTGAGTACCCACTCGTCGGGAAGATAGGAGAACCATACGTTTTTGAACTCGATGTTGCCCTCAATATGATCAAGCTCGATGGCGTCGGGCTCGTCCACCACCTCGGGAACGATATCCAGTATCTTGTAGATCTTTTCCGCCGATGCGAAGCACGCCTGAAGGCGGTTAAACTGCTCGGCAAGATTCTGTATGGGGTTGAAGAATTTGTTGATGTACTGATAGAAGGCAACTATAACGTTGACCTCTATCACCTGACCTAAGAAGCTCCAGCCTTCCAGTTTTCCTCGCGCTCCGAAATAGAAGAGGCAGAGGACTGAGGAGATGTAGAGCATATAGACCATGGGTCGGAAGATACCGAAAACGAATATCTGCTCGGTTTTCGCCTTGCCCAGCTTCTTATTTTTCTCGTCGAATTCTTCCTTCTTTCTCTCTTCTCGGTTGAAGATCTGTATTATCTTCATTCCCGAAAGGTTTTCGGAAAGGAAAATATTGATGTTGGTGGTGCCGTCCTTTACCTTGCGGTGCGCGCGGCGGGAGAATTTACGGAAGATGACCGTAAAGATAATGACGAAGGGAACGAAGCAGAGGACAACGAGGGTCAACATATAGTTGAGGAAGAGCATCGCCGCCAGAACGCCGAAGATAATAAAGACGTTCTTTACGAGATTTACCAAAATGTTGGTAAAGGTCATAGAAATTGCATTGGTGTCGTTGGTAACTCTCGTTACGAGGGTTCCTACGGGAATCTTGTTGAGCTGATCGTGGGAAAGGCTCTCGATATGTCGGAACAGGTCTTCGCGGATATTGGAGACTATTCTCTGACCCACCTTTTGAAGAATGAGAGACTGAACGTAGGTGCTGACAAGGGAGATTATAAGAATTCCGGCATAAATTCCAATTCTTACGTAGAGGTCGTTAAGATCAAATCCCGATCCGTTTCCGAGAAGCTCTATTATCTCTCCCATAATAAGAGGAGAAATAATTTCGTGCGCGATAGAGACTATCATAAGGATGAGTACGAAAATGAACCATCCGAGATAGGGCTTGGCGTATTTAAGAAGTCGACGGATTATAACCGAGTCTTTCATATCTCTGTCGAATCCGATGGCTTCTTTTTTGTCTTTCATAGCAGCAAATGCAACTATGAATATTGTGGCAAAAATGCCTATGATTGCACCGACGATCAGTATGGGATAGAATTCGTACATATTATTCTACCTCCTTTCCGTCGGGTTTAGAGTCGCCGTCGTCTGCGTCGTCAAGCTTTTGCAGGTCAACGAGATTTTTGAACTCGGGGCAGGAGAGGATAAGCTCGGAGTAGCTGCCGCAAGCGGCGATCTTACCTTCGTCAACGAAGATTATCTTGTCCATTTGCTCCACGGTGCTGACGCGGTGGGCGATAAGTATGGTGGTCTTACCCGCTCTCGTTTTGCGGAGATTTTCAAGGATCGCCTTTTCGGTTTTGACGTCAACGGCGGATACCGAGTCGTCGAGAATAAGGATAGGCGCGTTCTTCATAAGGGCGCGGGCGATAGAGATACGCTGCTTCTGTCCGCCCGAGACCGTAACTCCGCGCTCACCGAGAATACTGCCGTATTGGAGAGGAAATTCCGCGATGTTGTCGTGAACGTCCGCCATCTTTGCGGCATACTCAACGTCGTCGTGATTTCCTCCGTCGGTTGCGAAGCTTATGTTGTTTTCAATAGTGTCGCTGAAAAGGAAGTTGTCCTGAGGAACGTAAGCGGCGGCGGCTCTTACAGATTTGATCGGTATGTTATTGACATCCTTACCGTCGATGAATACCGTTCCCTCGGGAACGTTGTAGGTGCGGAGAATTAGGTCGACTATAGTTGTTTTGCCCGATCCCGTACGACCGATTATGCCAACGTTCTCGCCTGCTTTTATAGAGAAGCTTACGTCTGAAAGCACGTCAAATTCACCGTCGGGATAGCGGAAGTTAAGATTTTTGAAATCTATGTCGCCGCGCACTTCGGATATTTCCTCCATCTCGCCCTTGTCGAATACGTCGGGAGTTGCATCAAGAAGTTCACCAACGCGCTTTAAGGACGCCTTGCCCTGTGCGTGCATGCCGATAAGCTCGGAGACTGCCATAACGGGCCAGATAATTGCGCTGAAATAGCCTATAAATTCCACAAGCTGGCTTGCGTGGAATCCACTGTCGGGGCTAAGAACAAGATATCCGCCGTAGCCAAGGATTACGCAAATTACCGATTCTATAAAGAGCGTGAGGCAGACATGGAGAAGAACCGAGAGTTTGGTGTAGTCCACGTTCATATCCTCGTTGTTTTTGCAGAGCTTTTTGAATTCAAGAAGCTCGTGGGTTTCTTTAACGAATGCCTTTACCACTGCGATTCCCGCAAAGGTTTCCTGTGAGAAGTCTGAAAGAAGAGAAAATGCCTCCTGTCTCTTTTCCCACTTTTTGCTCATATATTTGCCTACTATCAGTGAGCAGACGAGGAGCAGCACCATGGGGATCATGGATAGAAGTGCCAGAGAATAGTTCATGCGGAGCATTTTGATAAGTGCCATAACTCCGAGGAGAAGGGCATCGAAGAACATCATAATACCCCAACCGAAGCACTCTTGCACGGTATCAAGATCGTTGGTAAAGAGGGACATAAGATTTCCCACCTTGTTGACCTGATAGTATTGTTGAGAAAGGTCCTTGCAGCGATCGAACATTTTGCCGCGGAGATCGGTCTCGAGTTTTATGCCCGCGCCGAAAAAGCAAATTCTCCACAAAAATCTACCGAACACCATGCAGAGGATAACGAAAAGCATAGGGCGGCAGACGCTGTCGAGTATGTAGGTGAGATCGAACGCCGTTTGAGTGTCCCCAACGGTAACGTATCCCGTGCCCATACCTTCAATTACTGCACTGTATAGCTCGGGAATGATAAGCTGCATGTAGTCAACGAGAAGCAGTGCGCCCGCGCCGAGCAGCAGCATGGGCAAGTATTTGAGATAATATCGATTTATGTGTTTTCCGAATATCAAAATTATCCCTCCTTTATGCAAAAATTGCCGAATTTTTTAAAATCAGATTAAACACAATTTTAGCACACACATCGGATTTTGTCAATATATTTTATATATATTTATACAACTAAAGGTAGAATTTTTGAAAAAACGCTTTTTTGTCGTTTTTTTGAGTCAAAAACAGGCCTGTTTGGGGAATAAAAAAATCCGCGATATTTTTCTCGCGGTTTTTTTTATTCATTGGATTTGATCCTCAAAGGCTTTTTCAAGCTTTTTGGCGATCTCGTTCATTCTGTCGTGTGAGACCTTCAGGATCTGACGGTCGTAGGTCAAAAGTCCGTTAGTTTCATCCTCGACGTCGCTGACTTGAGTGTAGACCGCGGCAGAAAGCCCTCTTTTTATCATTGGTATCACCTCGTCGAGATAGAGCTTTTCAAGCGCATCCTCAAATTTTTCGCGTTCTGTGAAAAAGCTGTAGCCGTAGGTCTTGTCAAGATTGAAGGAGTGATCTTCTATCTTGCAGGAGTAGCCGCCGAATTCCGAGAGCACGAGGGGTCTTTCGGGATCGCTTTTTAAATTCAGCTTTTTAAAGTAAACGTGTTCACTCAAAACGTCGCTTTTCTTTTCCCGAAACCAGCCGCTTGTGGAATCCCATACGCGGGTGGGGTCAAGAGGCTTCAAACGGTCGTATTGCGCGTCAGCATCAAACTGTCCCCAACCCTCGTTGAAGATGGTGTAATAGACTACCGAGGGATGATTATATAGGTATTCGACCGTGGCGGCACTATCGTTTTTAAAAGCCTCGCGGCGACTTTTGGTTGCCTTGTGAGAAATGCCTTTTTTGAATCCCGCGGTAGGCAGAGCGGTATCGATAAGGAAGCTGTAATCGCCGCTGTTGACCATATCCTGAAATACTGCCATGCCGTGCTTGTCGCAGTAGTAATAGAAAAGCTTATGTTCGATCTTTATGTGCTTTCGGAGCATATTGAAGCCGCACTTTTTCATTTCTAAAATATCGTTTTCAAGAGCCTCGGGAGTGGCGGGGGTGTATATGCCGTTGCTGAAATATCCTTGATCGAGAAGTCCGTGGAAGAAATAAGGCTTACCGTTAAGTGTGATATAGCTTTTTCCGTTTTTCTTTTCGATTCCCACGGTTCGGAGAGCAAAATATGATTCGATTTTATCGTTGCCCGATTCAATGGTAAATTCGTAAAGATAAGGGCTCTCGGGAGACCATAACTTCGCTTCTTCAATCTCGATGTAGGTTTCGTCTCCCGTGAAAATATACTCCTTGCCGTTATCCTTAAGGGTCAGCTTTTTTTCTCCGCAACCGCCCTTGACGCAGAGATTTATACCGCGAAGGTCTGGGATAATTTTAATGCTTTCGATTCGGTTTTCGGGAACCTTTTCAAGCCAGACTGCCTGCCAGATACCGCTTGTGGGAGTGTACCACATACCGCCCCTGTCTCGCCTCTGCTTTCCCCATGCAAGGTCGTGGTCAAGGTCGTCGGTGACGGTGACGGTCAGCTTGTTTTCGCCATCCGTGAGGGCGTCGGTGATATCAAATTCAAAGGGGAGATATCCGCCGATATGCTTGCCTGAATATTTGCCGTTGAGAGTGACCTCGGCGATCTGATCGACTGCACCGAAGTGAAGGATCACACGCTCTCCGCGCATATTGTCGGGGAGAGTAAAAGTCTTTTCGTATATATATTTTTCACCTTTTTCAAGCTGCCTTTCGATTCCCGAAATACGGGATTCGGGAGGGTAGGGAACCGTTATCTTACCAAGGGAAACCGTATCCTTTTTATTCCTGACTGAAAGGTTCCACGCTCCGCAAAGAGAGAGGTAATTTTCTCTTTTCATCTGTGGGTCTGGATGAGTGTCCCACGCGCCGTCCTTTCCGTCCTCAAACGGAGTTTTAAGACTCTTATTGAGCCGCGGTCTTTTCGTAAGCTGAGTTATAAGGAGAATAACGGCGAGTATGATTATCGGTACGAGCGCCGCCAAGAAAATGTTGGCGTTGGGAACGAAATATTCGGTTCCGTCACTCTCGTTAACGCGCACTTCGGCGTTTGCCAAAATCATAGAGCCGATATTGGGACCTATCACTCCGGGAATGAGCACCTGTGAGAAGATTCTAACACCCTGAAGCCGTCCCGCCTTGCCTTCAGGAGTGAGATCACGTATCTTCGCGCCGAATACCGCCATCCCCGCGACGTATCCGCACATCATAAGAAGCGAGCCGATAAATACGGGAACCGTGGTGCGAGTAAAGAAAAGAACAATAAATCCTACAGCCAGCCAAAGGAGAGAGAACCACGAGCTGAACGAAAATCCCTTTTTGTCGTAAACCTTGCCCCAGAACGCGGTGACTACCGACGCGAGCACGATGGCGGGTGCCATAATAAAGACGTAATCCGACATTTGGAGAGATTCCTCGTAGTAGATTATGAGGTAGGGCATAAATATCTGAATTGCGATATTGAAGATTATAAACGCAAGCAGATAAAAATACAGTGAGGGATTAGCCTTGACGGTGAACGGACGGAATCCGTAGATAAGGTTGCTCCAAAAGTTAGTTTTTGAGGGAGCGAGGGGCTTTTCTTTGATGATAAATATGCCGAGAATGCCTATAATCACCGTTGCCGCGCCGATTATAAAGAATACCGCAGTCCAGTGCGCGCTCTGATCGAGGTCAAAGAACATAAGACCGCCGAATACCGCAAGGATAGCAACCAAGGGCATCATGGAGTTGATTCCCTCGGCGCTGCCGCGGTTAGTATCGTCGGTGGAGTCGGTGAGCCACGCGTTATAAGCCGCGTCGTTTGCCGACGAGCCGAAGAAGGTCATAATACAGTCGAGGATTATGGTGAAGGTAATACCGAGTGCCGCGCCGCTTGCTGCAGGGAAAAGAGCTTCAAGCCATTCAACTCTCAAAAGTCCAAAGGAAAATATTGAGATTCCCCAAAGAATATAGCCGCCGCATATAAAAAGCTTTCTTTTTCCTATTTTGTCGGAAAGCGCGCCGATAAAGAGGGTCGTAATGGTTGCCGAGACCGCACTTGCCGCCACCATTGCGGAAATATCGTCGGGAGTTGCCGCAAACATCTTGTAGATAAAGACGTTGAGCTGCATGTTTTCGATTACCCACGCTACCTGACCCATAAGCCCGAAAAGAGCTAAAGCCAGCCAGAATCGGGGCGAGAGCTTTGTTTTTTTCTCCATAAGTTTACCGCCTTTCTTTCATTGGTTTTATTGTAACACGAAAAAGCGGTGCTGTCAATGGCGGCGAACGATTTTTGAGAAGGCTTGCTATTGACAATTGTTGCGTGGGATGTTATAATTTTTCTGTAATAACAAATCAAAGGAACCCATAATGGATTTTAGTTTTTATCTTACCGAACAAATAAAAAAGCACCCTTCAATAATGCCGCAGGACGTTGCGAAAATCTGCTATCAGGCGGCGATGGGAGCAGAGCATCTTCTCTCCGATACCTCTGCGGCAAAAAGATATTTCGATGCTGAATTTGAAACGATCGAGCCTCGCCGCGGCGAGCTTTTCGAGTGCCTTACGGGCGACGTCTGCCGAGTTGATCTCGGTGCGTGGAAGGCGACGGGGATGCCCCGCGAGTGGCTTTTCAATATGTTCGTCGGCACGGCAACGGTCAAGCGCGGCGGCAAAGAGATACTCGAAGAATATATTGCGTCGGCAGAAGACGTTTTGAAGAGCGCAAGCGTCAGATTTTCGGCTGAAGAATGGCGCGGTTTTATCAAAAACTACAGAGAGATGGGAATGCCCGCAGTTCATCACAGCGAAGCCTACCGACAAAGCGAAAAGCCCTCGTACAGAATCGTTGACCGCGCGTTTTTGTCGTGTCTACCCATACTTGAATCGGCAAAAGAGATTCAAAATGTGGGCGAAGTTAAGGTGATAGCCATCGACGGCAGAGCCGCGTCGGGCAAAACTACTCTTTCGGGCAGACTTTCAAAAATTCTGGGCGCGGATATCATACGGATGGACGATTTCTTCCTTCCTCCAAGCCTCCGCACCCCCGAAAGACTTGCCGAGGCGGGCGGAAATATTCATTACGAAAGATTTATTGATGAGGTTTTGCCCAATCTGAAAGAAAAAAGCGCTTTTTCCTACGGCGTTTTCGACTGCGGTATAATGGAGATCTCGGGCAAGAGAGAGATCGGAGAGAGTAAATGGCGAATAGTCGAAGGCTCGTACAGCCACCACCCGAAATTCGGCTCTTATGCCGATCTCTGCGTCTTTTGCTCGGTCTCTCCCGAAGAGCAGATGAGCAGAATACTTATCCGCAACGGAGAGAGAATGGCGGAGACGTTCAGAGACCGTTGGATCCCTATGGAAGAAAAGTATTTTGAAGCCTTCAAGATATGCGAATCCGCCGACCTTTCGATTTAAAAGATTAATTGATAAATGAAGTTTGCGTAAACTGTAAATTTTTTTCGGTATCTTATTGACTTCAATAAAAAAATGTGATATAATGCATCTATAAAATTATATTTATCGGAGGATAAATGCTATGAAGCGTATTAAGACCCTTGATACCAAGAATCTTTGCGAGACCGCAAAGAACGGCGGATGCGGCGAGTGCCAGACTTCCTGCCAGTCTGCTTGCAAGACCTCTTGCGGTATTGCTAATCAGCAGTGCGAGAATAAAAAGTAATTCGACCTTCTAAAAATCCGCGTATGCTTCGTTGCTCCTCGCAAGCGGCTCGACTTACGAAAAGTAAGCCTTCGCCTTGCTTGCTCCGGTGCGCCTTGCCTACGCGAATTTTTATCGGTCTCCGTTATTTTTGAAAAATTGTGGGGGAAGGAAAAATCTTCCCCCATAGCACTGTTTTTTGAATTATCCTTTATGATAAAACACAGGAGTTTTTAGATATGGTACATTGTTATAAATTGGGTGGGCTGAATATCGTGCTCGACATCTGCTCGGGTTCGGTACACGTTGTCGACGAGGTGGTTTACGACGTGATCGAGATGTACGAGAGCCACTCCAAGGAAGATATAATTGCGGCTATGCTCGAAAAGTATGCCGCCGACGAGAGCGTAACTCGCGAGGAGCTTGAGGATTGCTTCTGCGACCTTGAAGACCTTAAATCCGAGGGCAAGCTCTTTACTCCCGATAATTTCGAGCCCATGGCGGGCAGACTTAAGGAAAAGAGCGCGGGCGTCGTAAAGGCGCTTTGCTTACATATCGCGCACACCTGCAACCTCAACTGCTCTTACTGCTTTGCAAGTCAGGGTAAATACCACGGCGACAGAGCGCTTATGAGCTTTGAGGTTGGTAAGAGAGCGCTTGATTTCCTCGTTGAAAACTCAAAGGGCAGACATAACCTTGAGGTCGACTTCTTCGGAGGAGAGCCTCTTATGAATTTCGACGTCGTCAAGCAGCTGGTTGCGTATGCTCGTTCTATCGAAAAAGCCGCGGGCAAGAATTTCCGCTTTACTCTCACCACCAACGGTATGCTTATCGACGACGACGTGATCGATTTTGCCAACCGCGAGTGCTACAACGTAGTTCTCAGTCTTGACGGAAGAAAAGAAGTTCACGACCGCTACAGAGTCGACTACGCGGGCAGAGGAAGCTGGGAGACTATCGTTCCAAAGTTCCAAAAGCTTGTTGAAGCGAGAGGCGGCCGGGGATACTATATGCGCGGTACCTTTACCCACGCAAATCCCGATTTTTTGAAGGATATCGAGACTATGCTCGATCTCGGATTCACCGAGCTTTCCATGGAGCCTGTGGTCGGTCCCGAGAGCGATCCCTCGTCGCTGACGAAGGAGGATCTTCCTATCGTGCTTGAACAGTACGAAAAGCTTGCCGAGCTTATGTTGAAGAGACACAGAGAGGGCAGACCCTTTACCTTCTATCACTATATGATAGACCTCAAGGGCGGTCCTTGCATCTACAAGAGAATTTCTGGATGTGGCTCGGGAACCGAGTATATGGCTGTAACTCCTTGGGGTGACCTTTACCCCTGCCATCAGTTCGTTGGCGAGGAGAAATTCAAGCTGGGTAACGTATTCGACGGAGTAAGTAACTTTGAGGCGCAAGAGGATTTTGCCGCTTGTAACGTTTACTCCCGTCCCGAATGCCGCGATTGCTGGGCGAGACTTTATTGCTCGGGCGGTTGCGCGGCAAACGCATACCACTCCACGGGAAGCGTTCGCGGCGTATATAAATACGGCTGTGAGCTTTTCAAGAAGAGAATGGAATGCGCTATAATGCTCGAGATCGCAAAAACTCTCGACGCTGAAGAGAACTGATACATATTATAAAAAAGGGGATGCCTTATGAAGACACCGATCTGTGATTTCGTTGAAAAATATGCCCGTGAGGGAAAAATGAGATTGCATATGCCGGGACACAAGGGCGTCCCCTTTTTGGGCGTTGAAGACAGAGACATAACCGAGGTCGAAGGCGCAGACGTGCTCTATTCTCCCGACGGAATTATCGCTGAGAGCGAAAGCTATGCCACCGAGCTTTTCGGTAGCGGCAAAACGGTATATAGTACCGAGGGCTCGTCGCTTTCCATTCGCGCGATGGTCTATCTCCTCACCCTGAAAGCAAAAAAAGAGGGCAAAAAGCCGCTGATCTTGGCGGCAAGAAATGCCCACAAGACCTTTTTGTCGGCGATTGCATTGACCGATTGCGCGGTGGAATGGATATACCCCACAGTCGAGAACAACCTTATCTCCTGTCGCGTCTCGGCAGAGCAGCTTGAGAAAAGGCTTGACGAAATGAGTGAATTGCCTGCGGCGGTCTATCTTACCAGTCCCGATTATCTGGGCTTTACCTCGGATATTAGCAAGATCGCCGAGGTCTGCCACAAAAGAGGAGTTTTGCTTGCGGTGGATAATGCCCACGGAGCTTATCTGAAGTTTTTGCCCGAGTCAAGGCATCCTCTTGACCTTGGAGCCGATATCTGCTGTGATTCTGCCCACAAGACTCTGCCAGTGCTGACGGGCGGAGCATATCTACATATTTCGAAGAGCGCGCCAAAGCTGTTTTTTGATATGGCGGATCAAGCTATGTCGCTTTTTGCTTCAACCAGCCCGTCATATTTGATCTTGCAATCTCTTGACAGAGCCAACCTTTATCTGTCGGGAGACTATAAATGCCGCCTTGCCGAAGCGGCGGCAGAGGCGAACAATCTCAAAAGGTCCTTGATAGATAACGGATATTCACTTATCGGCGACGAAGAAATGAAGATTTGCATTGAGGCTAAGAAATACGGATATTTCGGATACGAAATGTCAAAATACCTTAACGAAAAAAATATCGTTTGCGAGTTTTACGATAAAGATTATCTCGTTATGATGTTTACTCCCGAGATTTTGCGCGAAGATATTGAAATGCTTGAAGCAGCCCTTCTTTCTCTGCCGCGAAAAGAGAAAATAGATGAAAAGTCGCCTATAGTCGGCAGACCTCAAAGAGCCGTGACCGTAAGAGAAGCGATCATGTCACCGTCGATAGAGATCGACGTAAAAAAGGCTCTCGGGAAAGTCCTTGCCAACGCAAACGTGTCATGTCCCCCCGCCATTCCCATAGCCGTGTGCGGTGAGATCATCGACGAGAGTGTTATCGGGCTTTTTGAGTATTACGGTGTAGAAAAGTGCAGCGTGACCGAGCAGGTCTGAATTTTATCCGTCAAGCACCCGCCATTGGCGGAAGGCTACGGAATAACAAAAAACGGAGTCTTCCTTAAAAGGAAAACTCCGTTTTTCTCTGTCTTTATGCTTTTTTTCGGTTGATAAAATAAAAGGGCAGATAGGGCAGAGCGTGTATCAGCAAATATAAAAAATATACTATAACTACGCAAAGCGCTGTCGGAAGAGCTGCGCCAATGGGCGCGAAAAAGAATGAGCTAAGCTTGAAAAACATATAGTCAGATCCGATTTTTGAGAAATTCACAAGGTTTGCCGCAACGGATACGCAAAGGGCGGGAATAGCGGGAAGCAGAAGGTCCAGCGGCTTTTTCGCCCATTTGTAGGAGTGATATCCCGATTTAAGCATTACCAAGGCGCAGAACACGATGGCACCGTGATAAAGAAATGTATGGAAGCCTGCAAAGGATATGCAGGAATAGTTGCCGAGAATCGTTGCGGGATATATGAAATTGATAGCTCCTCCAAGCAAGCCCAAGGAGCAGACGTATCCGCAGCCAATATATCTTACCTTCCCACTGCCAAATATTGCGAGAGGCATAGCATACATGAATATACTGCAAGGATAAAGGGGAAGAACACCGCCCCATTCAAAATTCACCGTCTTGCCCGAATAGGTTTCCCAGACGATCTTGGTGACCTCCAAGCAGACTATTACAGCCCAAATGACGGCAAATGATATGCGTATTGTTTTTTCGCTCTTTTTTGAGGCGAAAAGTCCGAGGAAAATGATTGCCGCAAGAACGATCGCGGCAAAAATAAAGTGAAGGGGAGTGAACATAGTGCCGGGTATCTTGTCGGCGGAAGGTAGAAAATCCTTGTGCGTGAAGAAGTTCTTAATAAGGTCGATAAACGTTAGCATAAAAATCTCCTGTAAATAGATCTTGTCGAGATAATTATAACTCTTTTTTAAACAGAATTCAATAATTAATACGATAAAAATGTGATTTTAAGATTTTTTGTGTATTTTTGCATAACGGAAAGAGGTTTCGGTCAGAATAAAATGTGAAAAAGCGAAAAAAGCAATATTTTTAAAATTTTTTTCAAAAATCTATTGACAAATACGATTCCTTTTGATATAATGTGTAGGTCGTCAAGACGAAAACCAAATATTGGGGCATCGCCAAGCGGTAAGGCATCAGACTCTGACTCTGACATTTCCGGGGTTCGAATCCCTGTGCCCCAGCCAATGAAAAAAGGACACCATGTCGGTGTCCTTTTTTCATTGGCTGGGCACAGAGGATTCTGATCCTGCACCTCGCGAAGCGAGCGTAAAGGTTCAGAATCCCTGAACCCAATCCCTCAAATAATATATCATTTTTTGTAATACTCCTCAAACAAATCGTTCGGAGTACATTCGAGAATATCGCAAAGGGCTTGCATATTTTCAAATTTTATTCCGCTCGTTTGATTGTTTACCATTTTGTTGAAATTCTGATAGCTTAACCCCAGTTGGATATATAGCCAATACTTAGTTTTGCCCTTTTCTTCCAAAATATCAAGTATTCTTAATTTCATTATATCACCTCTACATTATATTATGTAAAAATTATATAGTAAAAAACTCTTGACAAATAGACATAAACATTATATAATGTATACATTAGATATGGAATCGACAAAACGCGACTGATTTCATCGCGTTTCGGAGCATATCAAAGAATGAAAAAGGAGATAAATAATGAAATTTTGCGAAAAATGCGGAAAAGAATTATTGGATGACGCAGTCGTGTGTATGAATTGCGGCTGCGGAGTAATGCCTGTTTCGTCAAGTGTTGCAGAAACAAGAAAAGATGCCGCTCCAAAAGAACCGTTTTGCTCAACTCAATCTATTATAGCAACGGTATTTGCCGGTCTTAGTATTATGTTGACGTTCTTGGGAGTACTAATAGGATTATTACTGGGAATACTCATATCTATGATCGTGGGCGGTATATGTATGGTGCTTTCCATCATAGGGCTTGTTCTTGCTATAAAAGCAAAAAAGGCGAGAAAAACGGACACTCTGGCTTTAATTGCTATGTTTGTAGCCATCGGCGCAATTATTGTTTCAACTATTGTTACGCTAACAAGCTTGATTATCAATGTAATCACGCTCATAGTTTTACTGTTATATTTTGGTATGCTTTTACTGCCGATATTATTAATAGTTTAAAAAGGAGAGAAGAATTATGAAATATTGCACTAAATGCGGAACGCAACTATACGACGAGGCTGTTATATGCACTAACTGCGGTTGTGCTACAGGTTTTAATAATGCAAGATCACTGTCTTCCGGCTCAAAAAATGAAGGATTAAAAACCGCGGCAAAGGTACTTATGATAGTTGGAACGGTTTTCACCTCGCTTTACGGATTTTTTATTCCTCTGGCTTGGTGTCTTCCCATGACCTTGTCCTATTTTAAAAAGGTCAAAAACGGCGAGCCTGTATCTACCGGTTTCAAGGTTTGCTCATTGCTGTTTGTAAACACAGTAGCGGGTATATTGATGCTTTGTGACAACGGCTGAAATGCTCTTAACCTTTAACATAAAAACACGGTTCGGACAACAAAGGTCCGAACCGTGTTTTTATTTGTAGTGAAAATATATCAGAACAGCGTTGCGGGAACGAAGAAGTAAACGCAGAAGAGGACAGAAACGATAATTGCCACAACGGAAACGTTCCAAGTGGGCTTTTCCTTCTTGGTGATCGCATACTTGATAAGGTCGATAAGGTATGCAACGATAGACATAAGAGTGAAGGAAATAAGACCTACGCCGATACCCTTGGTGATAGAGTAAGAGAGAACCATAACAACTATGGTAAGGAACGCGGAGGTAGCGTTGATAGCGTTGCTGAAATCAACTTCCTTGATGTTGTTCTTCATCATAAGAACACCAACGTAAATGAGAGCCGCTGCGGTTGCCGCAGAGGGGATTACTGCAAATACGGGCATTGCGAACATTGCTGCGAAGAAAAGACCCGCAGTGGTAAGAGCTGTAAGACCGGTTCTTCCGCCTGCGGAAACGCCTGCTCCGGACTCAACGAAGGTGGTAACGGTGGACGTACCGAGCATAGCGCCCGTGCAGGTTGCTACCGAGTCACAGATCATGATCTTACCGTAGTTGTGGGGCTTGTTGTTCTCGTCGGAGAGAATTCTGTTACCGCCGCAGCAACCAACGATAGTTCCCATGGTATCGAACATATCGATCATGCACATGGTGATAACGATCATAATAACGCTGAATACCGAAACACCTTCGGGCATAAGACCTTCGCCTGTAAATACGTTTACGAATGATGCGAATACGGAACTTTCGCCCGTGAAGAAGTTCTGGAAGTTCTCCCAGAATTTCCAAGAGATTCCGTCTGCGCTGCCGGTAAGAACGTCGAGGTTGGTAACACCCATGGGAATACCTACGACAGTTGCGCCGAGAATACCGAAGATAATAGCGCCTTTAACCTTGAGCTTGTCAAGAATTGCGATAAGGAAGAGACCTATGAGAGCAACGAGAGCAGCCTTGGAAGCATCCCAGCTTGTGAGGTCAACGAGAGCAACCTGAGTGTACTGGTTAGCAACAATTATACCTGCATTTTGGAATCCGATGTATGCGATAAAGAGACCGATACCAACCGAGATAGCGCCTCTTACTGCAACAGGCATACCGTCGAATACAAGCTCGCGGAACGTCTTACCCTTGATCTGAATAAGAGAGAGAGCAAGGAAAAGAAGACCTGATACGAGGACGAGGAAGAATGCCTGACCGGGGGTGAATGCCGCAGCGTATCCTGCCCAACCGCCGATGATGCCGCCGAGCATGGAGTTAAGACCCATACCGGAAGCCTGAGCCAAAGGCATTTTAGCAACGAACGCCATCAAAAGCGTACCTATTACCGCGCCCAAAGCCGTTGCGATAAACGCACTGGACCAGTAAGGATTTGCCGTACTGCCAAAAATCTGATTGGGGTTGACTGTCAGAATATAAGCCATTGCGAGGAACGTAACTATACCTGCAACGATCTCGGTTCTGACGCTTGTTTTCTTTGCTACCGGATCGAATCCCAGCAGCTTTGCAAACTTGTTCATATAAACCTCCTTGTTTTGCGTGACGTATCACGCTTATTAATATAAGTATAATACATATTTTGACAAATATCAATAGCTTTTTCCATTTTTTTAACATTTTTTATATGTTTTTTGTAAATCAATCACTCGGCCGTCTTGGAAGGCTTTTTATTTGATTTTTGCGGCAAGACGCTTATTGCCAGCATAGCTTGAGACGGCAGATAGAACGCCCAAGCCAAATCGAAATCGGGATAGATCATTTTATAAATGAACGAATCTTCGGGAAGAGGCAGGTAGCCGTTGATAAACGATAAGCCTATAACGGTGTCGCAAAGAATGAAAAGCAGCAGACCTATTGCGAAAATAGGGTTCTTTTTAAATGAAATAAAGGCAAAAATTGCGTTGAGAACAAGGTTTGCGTAATAAAACATCGAAACGAGGGCCACCGCGTCGGCTCCTTCACCGAGAACGGTCAGAGTTATAATAATAATTGCCACGGAAAGCGCGGCGCGTACGACCAAATGTACAAGGCGGCGTGTTTTATTTCGATCCTCGAAGTAAAGTCTTAAAAAGTAGGCTATCTGTACCACCGAGAAAAAGATCATGGCGGGGAGCTGTTGCATTTCGTCAAGATAGATCAAGAAGAAGTCGGCGCCTACGGTGCAGAGAAGCGCGATCTGGGTAAAAAGAAAGGAAAGCGACTTTTCCGCGGATAAAATACAGAAAAGACACGCTAAAATTACCGCAGTGTAGCGCAGATTTATCGGTATTGAGTCTTGCGCCGTCTGTAAAAGCACACCGAGTATGCTCTCGACCGTCAAAAAAGCCGCGGTGAGAGCGAAAATAAGTTTTTTGTTTTTTATCATTGAAATTTATCCTTTGAAAAGAGATAAATACATTTTATCACACTTTGAATTCTTTTGCAAGGGAAACCGGAGAGAAAACACACAGAAACCGTCGAAACGTTTTTATCTTTTTAATTCAAAGGACTTGCAAAAGATAGGAAAGTGTGATATACTATTACTTGCATTTAATAACTACCCGTGGCACAGCCGGATAGCGCGTCAGACTCCGACTCTGAAGGTCAACGGTTCGAATCCGTTCGGGTAGGCCAAACGAAAAGAGGGGTTTGTCCCCTCTTTTCGTTTGCCCACCCGATTGGTCCAGAGAAATGTAACACTACGCGAAGCGTGTGTAAGGTTTGGGATTATTTTGATATCAAGCGAAAAATCCGATCACCGCCACTGCCAGAAAGCAAACACCCGAAACGATTGCGCATATCATCACGGGGCGGTAGGTGAATATATCCTTAAGATTTTTTCCGAGAAGTTTAAAGGAAAAATCGGGGAGGGAGGACGAGATTTCGCCCTCTTTTATTTTATCCGATCTCAGCTTGAATATCTTTGCGCCCTCCGCGAAGAAGAACGCCGCGGAAAGCAGCCATGCGGCGGCGACGACGATTATCAAAAGAACTCTGTTCTGCGCCGACAGAAAGTATTTTGCAAGGTTAGTCTGCAAAAAGAGCGCGTAAAGATTGAAAACGAAGTGAGTTATCATACAGCACCACAGGCTTCCCGTAATGTGCCTGATAAAGCAGTAGGTAAGACCGCAGAAGATAGCTGCGGGAAGTCCTCCGAGACTGAAAGCGAAGAGGGAAGAAAGGATAGTGGAGACTGTTATGGAGGTGAACTCTCCCGTTCTTGAAAATCCTTTAAAAATAAATCCTCTGAATAACACCTCCTCCACGAAGGCGGGGACTGCGGCATAGACTATCACGAGATATGGGTAGGTGGTGGTGTACTCGCCTGCGCCCGCGGTGAATGATCCAAGTAGAGTGAACCCGTCCGAGAGGGGATAAACGCCGCCGAAAAGAAGGTTTACGATAAACGAAGTGGTTATCATAAACAGAGTGGAGAATATCACGAGAAAAACGTGCTCGGCGGATATTTTCCTGCAGCCGAGGCTTTTCAGCATATACGCCGGAGATTTCTGAGGGAATGCCACGGTCAGTGCCAGCCACAGAGGAATTATGATTATTATCATTTGCGCAATCATAGGTGAGAGAAGCTCACCGCTGAATCGGTAGATAAAGCTGTCGGTGATCTTAGCGATCAGCGCAAGCGAAGTGCATACCGCTATTAAGAGAGAAGGCAGAAAGGTCTCGTTTTCCATCGCCTTCTTGAAGCGTGTGGATAATTTTACTTTTTTCATTTTATATATCGGCTTTATTTTGCGAATACGGAATTTTTGATTTTTTCTGCGGTCTCGTCGTCCTTTAAGGCGCGAACAAGCTCGAGACCGAATTCAAATGCCACACCCATGCCCTTTGCGGTGATGATGTTTCCGTCTCTTACAACCGTCTCATTCTCGGGAACGGTTGCGCCGGAGAGGTGTTCTTCAAATCCGGGGTAGCATACTGCCTTTTTGCCCTCGAGATATCCTCTTTTGCCAAGCACCATGGGAGCGGCGCAGATAGCGCAGAGATACGCGCCCTTTTTAGATGCAACGCGGAGAGCGGTGTCAACTATTTTGCTTTCGTCGAGGTTTGTTGAGCCGGGCATGCCGCCGGGGAGAATTATCATATCGGGGGCGGTATCGCGGTACATGACGTCGGGCATGTCAGCCTGTACGTTTATGCCGTGAGCGCCCGAAACGGTATCCTTGCCTCCTACTGCTACGGTGGTGACCTCAAGACCTGCGCGACGGAGAATGTCAAGAGGGCAGAGAGCCTCGACTTCCTCAAATCCGTTGGCTAAAAACATATAGATCATATCCTGAATTCCTTTCGGCAAAAATCTTATTATACGGATTTAGTATAACATAACGCAAGAACTTTGTCAACGAAAGCGGAGTATATAATATAAAAATATTTTTATTATACTATTGACTTTTCCTTCGCAAGGATTATAATTAAAATGAGTAGGTTTGCGTTATAACGCAAAAAGGTATTTGACTATAAGCTTTGCGGAAAGGTATCAGAATGACTAAAACTGTTGCTAAAAAGCAATACAATATGACCGAAGGCCCCCTCCTCGGTAAAATGCTGAGATACGCTATCCCCCTGATGGCTACGGGACTTTTGCAGGTTCTTTACAACGCTTCCGATATGGTGGTGGTTGGCCGTTTTTCCGATGCGGGAAGCGTTGCTATGGGCGCGGTCGGGTCTTGCGGCCCGCTTATAAATCTCCTTGTAAACGCCTTTATGGGATTGTCGGTAGGTACGGGAATCTGCGTGGCGCAGGGGATAGGAGCAAAAAAATACGACGACGTAAAAAGCGTGGTCCACACCTCGCTTTTGGGCGGTCTTATCTGCGGACTTTTTATCGGAATATTCGGTTTTGTTGCCTGCGAGCCGCTTTTGAAGCTGGTGCTTGGCGACGGCGCGGAGACGGCGAAAACTCTGGAACAGGCAGTACCCTATATGAGAGCTTATTTCGTGGGTATGCCCGCTATGATGGTCTACAATTTTCTGGCATCGGCGCTCCGCTCGTCGGGTGATACCAAGCGTCCCTTGATATTCCTTTCGATTTCGGGCCTTGTTAACGTTGTTTTGAATCTTATTATGGTCTTGGTATTCCATATGGGCGCTATCGGCGTCGGAATCGCCACCAGCGCGGCGCAGTACACGTCGGCGGCTATGATACTGGTGTATATGTGCAGATACGACGGACACTGTAAGGTCGATTTTCGCCGCGTCAGAATGGTAAAGGACGACGTGCTTGCGGTGGTAAGAAACGGATTGCCTGCGGGAATACAGAGCGTAGTCTTTTCGGTATCCAACGTTCTTATCCAGTCTACGATCAACTCCTACGGCGACGCGGTGATCGCGGGAAGCGCGGCGGCGGGAAATATCGAGGGCTTTATCTACATAGCGATGAACTCGATCTATCAGACCGCTATGACCTTTGCGGGACAAAACGTGGGCGCGGAGAAGATAGAGAGAGTAAAGAGGGTCGGATTTATTGCCGTCGCGGTGGTGGTCATCACTGGTCTTGTAATAGGCGGAATTTGCGTACTTTTGGGAGACAGTCTGTTGTCGATATACGTTAACGAGCCTGATCATGCCGTGCACGAACAGGTATTTTCGGCAGGTAAATTGAGATTGACGGTGATCGGTACTACTTATTTCCTCTGCGGGGTAATGGAAGTGCTCAGCGGCCTAATGAGAGGAATGGGCAAACCCATAATCCCGATGATAGTTTCGATAATCGGATCATGCGTTCTCCGTATAGTCTGGATAATAGTCGTGTGTAACGTAATATTCCCCGGTCAGATAGAGTGGCTCTTTATTGCCTACCCCGTAACGTGGATAATAACCTCAAGTGCGCATCTTTTCTGTTGTGTTAAGACGTATAAGCATCTTATCCGCCAGAGGAACGCACGAAACGCGCTTCTTGACGAGGCTGAGGCTCAAAATCTCGTTGGAAAACGCGCATAGGGCAATATGCAGTAAAAAATATTGCGGAAATTGTTAAAATTTTACTTATTACCACTTGATAAAAGGATAAAAATGTGGTAAACTATAATTTGGTAAAAAAATTTGCGCGAGGCATACTCGCAGATATAAGAAAGGTGGATCTTAAAATGACCTACAACAAGAAGTCTATCGAAGACGTTGTTATTGGCGCGGGCACAAAGGTATTCGTTCGTTGCGATTTCAACGTACCAAGCAAGGACGGTGTTATCACCTCCGACAAGAGAATCGTAGAAGCACTCCCCACTATCAAGTACCTTATGGCTAAGGGCGCAAAGGTAATCCTCGCTTCCCACATGGGCAAGCCTCACAACGTATTCACCCCCGGCTTCAAGCTCACCAAGAAGGAGCTTAAGAAGGTTGCAGAGCTTCCCGAAGCTGAGCAGGCAGCAGCTACCGCTGAGTATCTTGAGAAGGCAAAGAAGGACGTTAAGAAGTTCTCTCTTAAGATCGTAGCTGACAGACTTAACGAGTACCTCGACGGCAAGGTTGCATTCGCTACCGACATCGTTGGCGACGACGCAAAGGCAAAGATCGCCGCTATGGAAAACGGCACCTGCGTTCTCCTTGAGAACGTTCGTTTCGACGCAGGCGAAGAGAAGAACAAGCCCGAGTTCGCAAAGGCATTGGCTGATCTCTGCGGCGAGGACGGTCTCTACGTAAACGACGCATTCGGTACTGCTCACAGAGCACACGCATCCACCGCAGGCGTTGCAGCATATCTCCCCGCAGTTTGCGGTTACCTTATCGGTAAGGAAATCGGCGTTATGGGTAAGGCTCTCGCTGATCCCGAAAGACCCTTCGTTGCTATTCTCGGCGGCGCAAAGGTTTCCGACAAGCTCAACGTTATCAACAACCTTCTTTCCAAGGTTGACACCCTTATCATCGGCGGCGGTATGGCATACACCTTCCTCGCAGCTAAGGGCTACGGTGTGGGTCAGTCTCTCCTTGACAGCGAGAAGATCGATTACTGCAAGGAGATGATGGCTAAGGCAGAAGCAAACGGCGTAAAGCACCTTCCCCCCATCGACTGCACCACTATTGCAGAGTTCCCCAACCCCATCGACGCTCCCGTTGAAACGGTTATCGTTGACGCTGACAAGATCCCTGCTGACAGAGAGGGCTGCGACATCGGTCCCAAGACCATGGAGCTCTACGCTGAGGCGGTTAAGACCGCAAAGACCGTTGTTTGGAACGGACCTATGGGCGTATTTGAGAACCCCACTCTCGCAAAGGGAACTATCTCCGTAGCACAGGCACTTGCTGACAGCGATTGCATCTCTATCGTAGGCGGCGGTGACTCTGCGGCTGCTTGTGAGACTCTCGGCTTTGCTGACAGAATCACTCACATCTCCACCGGTGGCGGCGCATCTCTCGAGTTCCTTGAGGGTCTTGAGCTTCCCGGTATTGCGGCTCTTCAGGATAAATAATTCGACCTTTAAATTTGCTCCAATACTGCGTTGCTCCTCGAAAGCGGCTCGACTTACGGCAGTAAGCCTTCGCCTTGCTTTCTCCGGTGCGCCTTGTCTTGAAACAAATTTATGCGGTCTTTGTTAACTTTAATAGTTAGCCTTGAACACGGCTTCATGGCTTCTGTTGATCAATGAGCTTAGATTTTCTTCAAAAGCTTTCAAAAGTTTTTGAGGAGAGCGCGAGAGGAACCTTTTCCCAAAAAGTTCCTCTCGCGAAAAAATACATAATAAAAAGGAAATCATTAAAATGAGAAGATACGTAATTGCAGGAAACTGGAAAATGAATATGACTCCCAATAAGGCAAAGGCTCTTATTGAGGAGATGAAGCCCCTCGTTGCAGGCAAGGACAACTGTGATGTCGTTCTTTGCGTACCCGCAATCGACATTCCCGCGGCTATCGAGGCTGCTGCAGGCTCCAACATCAAGATCGGCGCTGAGAACGTTCACTTCAAGGCTTCGGGCGCTTACACCGGTGAGATCTCCGCGGAGATGCTCGTTGAGGCTGGTGTTGAGTACGTTGTTATCGGTCACTCTGAGAGAAGACAGTACTTCGGTGAGACCGACCAGACCGTTAACCTCCGCACCCTTGCGGCTCTTAACGCAGGTCTCAAGGCTATCGTTTGCGTAGGTGAGACCCTTGAGCAGAGAGAGCTTGGCTACACCGAGACCCTTCTTAAGTTCCAGACTAAGATGGCTCTTACAAACGTTACCGCAGAGCAGATGAAGAACGTTATCATCGCTTACGAGCCTGTTTGGGCTATCGGTACGGGCGTTACCGCTACCGCAGATCAGGCAGACGAGGGTAACGGCTACGTCAGAGCGGCTGTTGCCGAGATGTTCGGCGCAGAGATCGCGGCAGAGACCACCGTTCAGTACGGCGGTTCCATGAACGACAAGAACGCGGCAGAGCTTCTCTCCAAGGAGAACGTTGACGGCGGTCTTATCGGTGGCGCGTCCCTCAAGAGCGCAGCTTTCGCAGCTATCGTTGACGCAGCACAGTAAATCAAATTTGGGTTTTATATGGGGGAAGGGGAAAACTTCTTGGAAGAAGTTTTCCCCTTCCCCCATACCCCCAACCCTTTTCAAGAACTCCTCCCAAAGGGGAATAGCTTTAATTTTCATTTATATTATAGCCGTGAGTTGTTTTACGGCTATATCTTTTGAAATTCAAATTTTGATTTATCGGTTAGTTGAACGACCCCCAAAATCGTAGGGGCGGTCACGGTGACCGCCCCTACGACAATGTTTATCTTAAATCCACCGCTAACCTCCATTTTATCAAATCTCAAAAACCTCTTTACAAATTCCATAATTTGTGATATAATGATTTTGCGACACAAATGAATATTTTGATTTTTTGCGGCAAGCATATATTTTTACTCTTTGGTAAAAATGTATGCTCTGTTCTGTATGCTTGCCGCGTAAAGAATTTTCATTTGTGTCGCAACAATGAGGCATACGTTTTTCGGTGCGTAGCTTCATTGTTACGCACCTTTTT